>WJOV01000094.1 GCA_009618475.1 Methanosarcinales archaeon
AGGTTTTACACTATGGGGGGTACAAAATTGTAGGCAAGATAGTTAAGCCAGGTACCAGGAAGAACCCACAGATTCCACAAAAACTTTTGGACAGGGCTAAGGATTTTGGATACCGTTTCTAAATCACGGGGCTTCTAATCCAAACAAACAAATAAGCCAATTGCCTAAAGCCCACTTTAAACTTAAAAGACAGGAGGAGAAAAAAGAGTGAGAAGTTACAATTAAAGGGTGGTGTAAGCGAACTTGAAAAACAGAAACCCGTATAACATTTGTACATGGGACGAGCAATCTGATCGCATTAACGACAATGTAATTATAGAAATTTGACTTGTTTTTTCATCTCTTCTGTGTAGAACATTTCACAAGCAGTTTTAAAAGCTAAAAACCCCATAATTTATAAAACCGACGAAAGAAAAAATGCTTGAAACCAAACAAAAGAGCATAAGACTAAAGGAACTGAAGAACTACGGCTCTTCTCTTCGCCCTCTATATACAATAGGGCTGGAGATAGAGATAACAGTTGAAGAAAGCCCGGATACGCTTCATAAAATTTTTACTGACACAGGGCTCATAACAAGAGATACGATACCTTTTGAGGTAGTATCGAATTTTAGAGGCTCTGCGGACAATAAGCCTTTTTATTCCGCGCTTATCGTGCACGAGGGCATCGTGAAAAAATACGAGGTCGCGGCAAGGGACACTGGTGGTTTTCTCAAGACGAGTATAAATTATGAACCCGTGGTGTATCCGGAGGAGCTTCGGTTAACGCATCCTGCGGAGTTTTCTCGATTGGGTATAGAAGTGGAGGAGTGGGAACTTCATAACTACAAGCATTATTTTATGCTTCTTATCGCATCTAAACGATATGAGAGTTTTGATATGCTGGTGAAGAGGGAAGGGGGAGCGGAAAAGGGCTTGGAATTTACGTTAATACAGGTAAACATTGCGGAATCGGAGTTAAAGGAGAAGAAAGCACCCTGTTCGTGGTATCTGAAGAGGCTTTCGGTATTTAAAGGCTTTGACCTGGAGGAGGAAGTGAGGAGAAAAGTAGATGAATAAAAAAGCACTGCTCCTTTTGGGATGCCCGGAAGTGCCAGTTCAGACGGGTATTGCACTATACCTTGCGAGCAGGCTAAAAAATGCTGGAATGGATGTACTCGTTGCTGGAACGGATGCTGCTCTCGAGCTTCTAAAAGTCTCGGACACGGAAGGGCATTACGTAGATGCGGAGAAGATGATGAACTTAGATAAAAGCATAGAATCTCTCGCCGAAAAGAGGATGGATTTCGATTTTTGCTTCGTCTTCGTGCACAACGATGCCGGGATATCTTATCTCGCTACTGTCCAGAGCATGTCAAAAGCAAAACTATTCGCAATCATTTTCGGTCACGATGCCGAATCCCTCGCCGGACAAATTGATTGCAACTGCGAGAAGCTCGTTGCCAGAACGGTTCATAATCCAATTCCGCTGAAGAAAAAGATAGATGCAAGGATAAGGGAGGTGAAGAGATGGGCTGTATCGAATTGATGGACTACAAGATTTTATTGTCGGACATCTCGTTTAAGGAAGGGCGGGAATTTATAAGGCGGAACTTCAAAGACGTTCACGAGGTCGAACCGGGATATAAATTGTTCGACGTTTATTTGATTGGTATTCCGCCGATTGTGATAGGGGTAGAAAACGACCATGTAATATTTCCGTATGTGAAGCCATGTCATGGAACTTTCGTGTTGAAGATAGAAGATAGAGAGGAGGTCGAAAGATTAAGGGCGAAGAGATAATATCTATCCCAACCATCTTACGACTCTAAACGATTAGCGGGCGTTATCGAAACACAAAGCCGCTTTCAATATCTTATCCTCTTCAAAATGCCCGCTAACAAGCTGCAAGCCTATTGGCAATCCGTATGAAACCCCACACGGAATAGATATAGAAGGAACACCCGCCAGGTTAACAGGCACCGTGTTAACATCCGCGAGATACAAAGAAAGAGGGTCTTTTATCCTTTCCCCGAGTTTAAAAGCGACAAAGGGCATTGTTGGCATCGCTAATATATCATGTTTTTTCAACGCAGCCTCAAATTCGTTTTTTATTAACGTGCGCACTTTTAACGCCTTCAAATAATATCTACCGTAATAACCCGCGGAGAGCGCGTAAGTACCAAGAATGATACGCCTTTTCACTTCGTCTCCAAATCCCTCACCGCGTATCCTCGAAAACGTAGTATGCCAATCCTCGTCCTTTCCACTCCGAAGCCCGTATCGGAGCCCATCAAACCGCGCAAGATTTGACGACGCCTCTGACATTGCAATGATGTAATACGCTGCAAGTGCATATTTCAGGTCTCGCATACTTACCAGCTCGTATTCGGCACCGGAATCCTCGAATTTGTGCACTGCGTTCCACACGGATTTTTCAACTTCTGGCGAAACACCTTCGATGAACTCCTTTGGAACTCCTATCTTCATGCCCCTAACTTCTTTATCTGCGTCTTCATTCCCGTTTAGCAGCGAAGAAGCGCAGTAGTTCGTTGCAGCATTATTCTTTATCTTTACCTGCGTGCTGTCCCTTTCATCCTTCGCCGCTATCACTTCTAAGAGCAGCGCAGTATCTGTTACGTTAGACGCCATTGGTCCTATCTGTTCAAGCGAATTAGCATACGCAATGAGTCCATATCGCGATACAAGCCCGTAAGTGGGCTTCAGTCCAACCACGCCGCAGAAAGAAGCAGGGCATCGGATAGAGCCACCGGTATCGGAGCCAAGAGCGAGAACCGTTTCGCCTGCCGATATTGCCGCGGCACTACCGCCTGAAGACCCTCCTGGCACCCTGCTGAGGTCATGCGGGTTTCTCGTAGGTCCATAATAGCTCGTTTCCGTGGAAGTCCCCATGCAGAACTCGTCCATGTTCGTTTTCCCTATAATTATCGCTCCTTCTCGCTTTAACGCCTCTATTACCGTAGCATCGTAAGGTGGAATATAACCCGAAAGAATTTTGGATGCGCACGTGGTTTGAAGCCCCTTTGTAGATATGCTATCCTTAATGGCGATGGGCACGCCAAGCAGCTTTTTACGCACGTATTCCTCTTCATTCCTCTTCTTATCCACTTCTATCGCTTGTTCAACTGCGTTCTCTTTGTTCAAAGTAATAAAAGCATTTAATTCGCTTCTTTCTATTCTCTCATAGATTTTTAATATTAATTCCTCACACGATATGGTTCCACTTTTTATACCCTCTGCGACTTCTCGTACAGTTAACATTTCCTTTTTCATTTCTTTTCCAAAGAAAGGTTTGTATGCATAAAAGAGTGAAGAGGATTACGAGTGTGAGGTCAAAGTCTTTTGCGAAGTGCTGGTCATGGTACGTAATTTTTTCATGTTGTTTCATCTCGTAACAGTGCCCCGAAGCCTGCTTGTTGAAAATGCTCGTCAGTAGTTAAAGCCTCTGTTAAATCATGGTCTTCCATTACAATAAAAGAGATACAGTCAGTCAATCCCCATTCTTTATCTTTTCGGCTATGATAAAAGTCTATCGCACGACGCAGTAGTGCACTATCCACCGAAACAACCTTGACATTGAGAGTAACATAACAACTGTTGATAAAAGCAACAGCAGCAGAACGATTTGAACGTGCCAATGCATTGCCTATTTCAACCAATACCGCTTCTGTTATCCACACTTCGTGAGCGACACGCATCGAAGGAAGTAGTGCTTTGGCTTGCTGGTGATAGATATCATTAGGATTGAGTAATGCTAGCACATAAGCAGTATCGAGAAAAAACCGACTCGCATTCATATTACCTCTGTCCTTTCTCTCGCTTGGGAACTCCATATAAGTAATGGTCGTGCTCTTCTGACCAATCTTTTGGTCCTTCAACTGTCCCAGTGAACTCGCGAAGTACATCCCAAAGGCTCTGCTTACCCACTGCTTCTTTACGCTCGATAGTTACAACATATCGCACATTTTGCTCCAAATCCACCGCCCCTTCTTCTGGCTCAAACAGCACTTTACCATCAAAAACGGCATGCAGTGTCTTCGTCTTGATCATCTTACACCTCCAATCTTTTCCATTTTATATATTTTTCCAACCCATTATAAATGTTTATCATAGGCTTCAACAATTGCAATGCTTAATCCAAAGCTGAGTGCTAAATTCATCTTCTCAAAAGCAGTGTGTTATTTTTAGTTACCTTTATATAGGACAATAATCACCCTCTTTTATAAACTATTACGGAGGATGGATGCAAGTTAAACGGAAATGAAAACGAAGTCATTATGCCCGGAATGTCTTGAAGTTATAGATGCAGAGGTGTACGAAGAAGGTGGCAAGATACTGATAAAAAAGAAGTGTGAGCGGCATGGCGAATTTGATGACGTATACTGGTCGGATGCTGAACTATATCACAAATTCGCAAAATGGCGATGCGAGGGCAGCGCTGGAATCACGCTAACAAAAACCAGCGATAAAGGCTGCCCTTTCGATTGTGGACTCTGCCCGGAGCATAAGAGCTCGACAATGCTCGCACTTATAGACCTCACGAACAGGTGCAACCAGAAATGCCCGACGTGTTTTGCAAATGCCGCCGTCGCGGGTTACCTCTACGAGCCGACGATGGAACAGTTGAGGGAAATGATGGAACTGCTAAGGAGTGAGACGCCCCCTTGCCCTGCGGTGCAGTTTGCGGGCGGCGAACCAACGATAAGAGAAGGTTTTGTGGATATTGTAAGAATGGCACGTAACATGGGCTTCTCGCATATTCAAGTGGCGACGAATGGGGTAGCGTTAGCAAAGAGCG
>WJOV01000023.1 GCA_009618475.1 Methanosarcinales archaeon
CCATAAGCCAGAAACGAGCTTTGGAAGTGCAGACGGGGAAAAAGCTGAAAAATACAGCGTCTTTTTCCATAGATGTAGAAAGGGCGATGAAGGCGAACATAGAGAATTTAATCGGCGTTGCACAGGTTCCAATGGGCGTTGCGGGACCTGTTCAGGTGAAAGGGGACTTCGCTAACGGCTTGTATCATATTCCACTCGCAACGACCGAAGGCGCTCTTGTTGCATCGGTAAACAGGGGATGCACGGCGATAAATAAATCAGGAGGAGCAATCTCCTTTGTTATACAGGATGGAATGGCGAGAGCACCGGTTTTAAAGGCACGAAATGCCACACATGCAAGAGAAGCTTCGAACTTTATAAATCGCAACAAGGCGAAACTAAAGGAAATAGCAGAATCTACGTCACGGTTTTTAAAATTAGAGCAGATACAAACCTGGATTGTGGGTCGGAATTTGTTTGTACGATTCGTTTATAAAACCGGCGATGCGATGGGCATGAATATGGCTACCATTGCCACTGAAGAGGTTATCAAGTTTTTAGAATCCGAATCAGGGCTAAAGCAGGTCGCACTTAGCGGGAATATGTGCGTGGATAAAAAATCGTCCGCATTGAACCTCGTCATGGGTAGAGGAAAAACGGTGATTTCTGAGGTTGTTTTAACTCGTGACGTGATAAAAGAGGTGCTGAAGACTTCGCCAGAGGCAATGGCTGACATCGTCTATCGGAAATGTTTGATAGGTAGTGCATTGGCTTCGTCTTACGGGTTCAATGCTCAGTTCGCTAACGTCATCGCAGCCATATTCATTGCAACGGGTCAAGATGCCGCTCACGTGGTTGAAGGCTCGCAAGGTTTCACTACCGCAGAGCTTACCGAAGAAGGCGACCTTCTCTTCTCTGTTTCTATTCCTTCGTTACAGGTGGGCACCGTAGGTGGCGGGACGGCATTAGGCACGCAAAGAGAAGCATTGGAGATAATCGGTGTTTATGGCGCTGGCGAACCTCCGGGGTCAAAGGCATCAAAATTCGCAGAGATTGTTGCTGCTGCCGTGCTCGCAGGGGAAATATCGCTAATAGGCGCTTTAGGCGCAAGGCATCTGGCAGAAGCGCATGTAAGGTTGAACCGGTGATTGATTTGCATTCCAACGGTAAAAACGTATTTCGAATATTCAAGCAGGGATGAATAATCGAAGACTTATTCCTCTATTTCCAAATTCGCCACGGATGTTCAGAAGTTTCGTTAAAATACAAAAATAATAATGTTAGTATAAAACAATAAAATGTGGAAGTAATAACTGATACAAAAAGGATGAAATCGCTGTTTGTCATTATTCCAAGCGTATAGCCGCGAAACATCCCTACGGCTATAAAGACCGGTATAAAGATTGCTAATGGGATAGCTCTGATTATTATTTTAGCGTTTAGAGCATTATTTTCCGTTGCATTCATAGTGCCATAACGGGTGCTTTCGCTCATTTTATCACCTTACTAATAATATTATACCACTTCTATTTAAAGCTATCACAATATCCGAAATTTTTATATATATTCTATGTCTTTGGAAAGATGTGTGAGAATGGGAATAGTTTATTTGTTCAAGCTGAATGTGGTGAATGTGGAAAGAATGAGAGAAAAGAGGGATGTTATGGGCTTAATCAAGGCATTACAATATAAGAGTGACTTAGAGGTTCGGATAAATGCAGAAAAGGCTCTTGGAGATGTAGGAGATAAAAGAGCGGTAGTGCCCCTCATTCAGGCTCTGAAGGATGAAAATTGGCGTGTTCGATCTGAAGCAGCAAGGGCTCTTGGAAAGATAAAAGGTGCATTGGCAGTAGAAACTCTCGTTCATGCTCTGAAGGATGAAGATAGCGATGTTAGAAAAAGAGCAGCAGCGGCTCTTGGAAATATAGGAGAACCAGCAGTAGAACCCCTCACTCAGGCTCTGAAAGATGAAGATAGCGATGTTCGAAAGAGAACAGCAGAGGTTCTTGACGAACTATGCTGGACGCCTGGAGATGATACAGAAAGATCTCATTACTTAATTGCAAAGAAAGAGTGGGGTGAATTGGCGAGATCAAGAGAACCAGCAGTAGAACCCCTCATTCAAGCTCTGGAGGATGAAAGTTGGGAAGTTCGAAAAAGTGCGGCGGCGGCTCTTGGGAAGATAGGAGATGCAAGAGCGGTAGAGCCGCTCATTCAGGCGTTGAAGGATGAATATTGGAATGTTAATAAGAAAGCAGAAGAAGCTCTTGGTGAGATAGGCGAACCGGCGGTAGAACCTCTCCTTCAAGCTTTGAAGGATGAAGAACCTGCCCTTTCCCACAGCCAACCTACCTTTCAGCAAGCGGTGAAAGATGCTTTAGAGAAGATCGAGAAGAGAGAGCAGCTTTAGTGTGTATGTATAGAATTTGAGGATGGCTCTATTTTGGTGTTTCTGGAATATCCGCATCACAAACCTTTCATCAAATACTTCTCCTTCACGATGAGGTAAGAGATAAGAAATCCGAGAAAGAAGCCGAGGGTTGAGAAAGAGAGAGAAAAGGAAAAACCCGCTACACTGCTTCCTACTCTGTTACCAAGCGCAAAACCACTGAATAAGCCGGTGATGGTGAGTGCTGAAATAAGAATAGTGTAGGGAAGGGCAATAAAAAAAATATTACCCTTGAGCCTCTCTTTTATTTTTACCCTATTTTGCATTTTGCATTGACCGCTATGCAGCAGGTTTATTATACCTTCGTCCAGAGCATGAACGCAATCAAAAGCCCGTATATGGCGATTGCTTCTGCGAGTGCAACGAAAATCAGCACACGACCAAACACTTCGGGCTTCTCCGCGGTTGCTCCAGCAGCCGCTACTCCGGTAGCAGATATTGCCCAGCCAGCAGCAAGCGCCGACCCCGCCATCGCAATACCCGCCGCTATTGCTATCCATCCGCTATCGGTGACTCCTCCAGTAGCTGCTGCCGCTGTGTCCTCTTCTGCCGCAGCCGCAACTCCTACTCCTGCGAAGAACAATAGCAAGCAAAGCGTAAATGCAAACCCGTATTTCATCTTCTTATCCATCTCTTTCACCTCTTTCTTTATACTTTATCGAATAGAGATTATGTTTAAAGGAGTATATAAAAGTAAATGTTTTTTTAGCTTATCGGAAATGAAAAGAAAAATGTTACTACACGATTTCGATGCCATATTCCGCCCCCGTCATGGTTATTTCTTTCCGCAGCTCTTTTAGAAACGTTTTAAAAAAATCGCTTGAAGAATCAGCCCAATCGGCGAATTTTTCTGCCGAAAGCTCTAATTCTTTTTCTCTCTCGTTCTTGCTGGCAAGTCCAAACCGCTTTACTTCTTCCCAATTATCCTCCAGATATTTAAAAAGCGATGCGGATGCGAAATGCACGGGGACCTGTGGAAATTGAGCAGAAAGGTCAAGAATCAACTGCCTTTCTCGCTCGAGTTCATCTGCAGAAATGGCAGACCGCTGTATCGCTTTTACCCTCGCTTCTTCATGGACTACGCCTTTCGTCTCCGAACTGATGATTTTGATACGCAGTGCAGCTAATTCTTTGTAGATTTCGCCCTGCGCGAGTTCGTGTTCGAGCATGTATCTAAGCATGGGCTCAGTCGCCGATTTAATGTAAGCTTCGTTCAACGCGATGATGGAAAACCACAACCCACGGAGGAAAAACCTGCGATGCATTGCAGTGCCATAATCTAAGGAACTTGTGGAAGGTGCTAAAATAGAGGGTGCGAAAATAAGGGCTTTGGTTTTTAGCAAAATGGTGTTTTTGAGGCGATTGTTGCCGACGAGTTCTTCGATTGTTTCTTCCTCTTCACTTTCAAGTGGGAAGTGCATCGAAGCCGGATGTTCGAGGCTTTTTTCGTAAAATTCGACGATTTTAGTTATTTCATTCACGTCGAGCTTCTTTAACGTTGCTGCAATTTCCCTCGCTGCGACCTGCACCCATGCAATATACTCGGCTTCGTATTTCTCCCCTATTTCCTCTTCCTCTGACGAAGCCATTTTTTCACCTGGGCAATACCGCTAACGTTATCGAGACCCCCATGCCGATAATCGCAACCAGTGTTGTAATCTGAATCGCAACCAGCCATTTGAAATTTGAATCCAGCTTCTTGTTTGTTTCGTCTATTCTACCATCTAACCTATCTATTCTACCATCTAACCTATCTATTCTCCCACCTAACCCATCTATTCTCTTATCCATCTCGTCGAATCGCCTGTTCGTCTGTTCTCTTGCCTCGTCAAACCGTCTGTTTATTTCTTCCCTGAAGTCATCTATCCTATTATCCAGCGAGACCTTAACATCTCTTATCTCTTCATGAATCATATCGAATATGCGGTCGTGCTCGCTTACCACTCCCTCTACCTTGCTCAGCCGCTCCTCTATTGATGCTGCCATGTTAATTGATTATGTCATGTGACTATAAATAACATTCATAATTCTCAATTCGTAATTTAAAAACTTTCGCGTCCCACGATTTTTTCCAGAGTCTCATATTCTTCACGTGTATTCACGAATAAATGGACATTCCCCAGCTTGATTTTTCTCAGCCCCGCATCCTTTGCCGCGTTATAGGCTTCTATCATTTGCCACATAGTAGGAGACGGAACGTCTTTCATTTGATACTCCGGGAAGAAAGCGAGGATATTTTTCAACTTCTTTAGCCACATCATAAGGAGACATCCACTCGCCCACGGCATTTTGAGTGAAATGCCATGAGTGACATTTTTTGCATGAGAGATTACAACC
>WJOV01000118.1 GCA_009618475.1 Methanosarcinales archaeon
CCGGAGTTCGAGGAAGGAGCGCAGTTAAAACGTGCGTTTGGTGGCGTTGCTGCTATATTGAGGTATGGAACAAAATAGTATAATCTTGGTAGGGACGGGGCACATATTAGAGAGAAGCGTGAAAGAGGTAGAGGCGGTAATAGACAGAGAAGAGCCGGACGTGGTTGCCGTTGAGTTATGCGAAGACAGGTATAATGCTTTAAAAGGAAACGTGGCTGATTTTTCGATTAAAGATGTGATAGGTGGTGGCAATCCATTTTTAATACTCACTCATTGGCTGCTTGCATACGTGCAGCGTAAAATGGGTGCGGAGTTGGGCATTGAACCCGGTGCAGATATGATGGCGGCGATAAAGAAAGCAGAGGAAAGGGGTTGCGAGATTGCGTTAGTTGACCGTCCCATTCAAGTAACGATGCAGCGGTTCTGGAAGAATATGCGGTTTTTTGAGAAGCTAAAAATGATTTTTTCAATCGTTTTCGCGATTACCAGTATAGGGAGCATGGGGAAAGACGATACGGGGAAAGAGAATAAGAAGCTAACGATTGGCGGTATAGGTGCGAATAAGGAAATAGAGCTCGATAGAATAACGGATGATGACGTAGTTACGCAGTTGATGGAAGAACTGAGAGAGTTTTCACCGGGTGCCGCAACGGCACTTCTGGATGAGCGAGATGCGTATATTGCGGGGAGTTTGCTGGAGCTTGATCAACAAACTTTTAAAAAAAGTTTGACCAAAAACGCTTCGCAACAAACTTCAGAAAAGTTTGATCAAACCGCTTCGGGTGAAAAAAGAAAAATAGTTGCGGTAGTTGGTGCCGGGCATGTCGCAGGGATAAAGAACCTTCTCAGCCATCCGGAATTGATACCGCCGAAGGAGGAGTTATGCTCGCTTCCTAAGAGGCGGGTTGGTATAAATATAAAAGGAGTATTTGCGATTGGCTTCATCGTAGCAATCTTGATCATTCTTTTGTCACTTATTTATTCAGGCCGCCCTCTCCAAGACATCCTTATGGTGTTGCCTTACTGGATCGTAATAAATGGTGTTTTATCTGCGGCAGGTGTTGTGATAGCAAGAGGACATCCCCTTTCTGTGCTTACTGCTTTTTGTGCATCGCCTTTTACCTCTTTGAGTCCTTTTTTAGCGGCAGGTTGGTTTGCGGGCTTGGCAGAAGCTCATTTCCGAAAGCCAACGGTGGAAGATGCAAAGAGTATGTTAGATGTAAACTCCGTAGGGGAATTGATGAGAAACAAGCTGTTTAAAATCGTTCTTGTAGCGGCGCTGGCAAATGTAGGAAGCGCTCTCGGATTCTGGATAGGAGGGTCTGTTGTGTTGCATGAGTTAGGCATAAATATGGAGGATATATGGATTGGCTTGAAAACACTTTTTCTTTAATATCAAAAAATTAATGTCCGTACCAAGATTATACTATTTTGTTCCATACCTCAATATAGCAGCAACGCCACCAAACGCACGTTTTAACTGCGCTCCTTCCTCGAACTCCGGTGATATAATTTCTACGTCGGCGCCTATCTCCTCCGCCTTCTCCAGTAAATCGTGCATTAGTTCCGTACCGAGCTCCTCGGAAAACAGAAGCGTGCCAACAGCACCAGTTTCCAATTTCCTTCTCACTTCTTCCTCTCCGTATGCAATCATGCTCTCGTTATTTGCCAATATCGTCATGAACCGTGTCATGAGCTTCTTCTCTCGCATCAAATCCAGCCCTTCAAGCACGTCTCCCGCCTTGTCCACGAGCTCAAAAAGACCGGATTCGTCCGTATAGGCTACGTCAAAAGCGCCGAGAATCTTTTTTTGCAGCTCGTAATGCAGGTAAGACCCCTTTATAAATTCATCCTTCGTTGGGCTTGGTCCACCTATCAATATGCCCTGGGAGCCTTCTATTTGAAGTAAAATTCGTGTTGCATGCTCGCCTATCCGCTTATAAAAATCTTCGGTCGCAATCTCTCGCAACCTTTGAAATCGCAGTGCCGACTGCCCTCCTTTTCTTATCTTCCCCGGAACTGAAGAGGTGAGATGTTTCATCGCCGTCACCACCTTCCCGGTCAAGATGCCTATCGTCGCTTCTCTTTTGTCAAGCACGAGCAAGCCGTATTTTTCGCGCTCCTCCACCATCTCCGCCAGCGGCTCGAGGAAGAAACTCGAATCACAATGGTAGATATAAGAAAGTATTTTTTCCGGTGGCTCCACGATGAACGTTTCTATATCTGTCTTGTCTCCACCCTTCGCTACCGCACCACAGAATATAACCACGCCATTTTCTCCTGCACGCACATACTTCAGCTTGGATAGAAGTGAATCTAAAGAACTTTGAACGTTAGTGCGAGTGGATTTGCTTTTTATGTTCATCGCTTGTCCGTATTCCTCGCGGAGATGAGAAGTAACATCAGATATTTGTTTATCAGGCGGAATGTAAACTGACACGAGCTCAGTTCCTCTGCCACTCTTTTCCCTCAGTTCTTCCAATACCTTCTTGAATTCATATTTATTTATCTGGTCCATAAGCATCCTTTCCTCTTTGATAACACTCTTTTTTAAAGTCTTGAAGTTTTATGCGGCAGCCGGGGCTCGAACCCGGGTTACAGGCTTGGGAAGCCAGTGTCCTACCGCTAGACTACTGCCGCTTTGTATTTTCGCTCAAACTCCTCAAAGTCAGATGCAAGAGAAGCAGCAGCCGACTTCACCGCCTCTATCGGGTCTCCCTCCTTCATCTTCACGTACAAAACGGGATTGCTCATCAGCGTATGTTTGATGTTATAGGTCGCGAGATCCACCTTTTCATCCTCTAATAGCTTTGACGTTAGCGGCGCTAAAAGTGTATGGTCTTCTCCTTCTATCTCTATCCGCACCTCCTTTTCTTTCTTCTCCAGTATCTTTACCTTCTTATTTTCCTTTTCCATCCTCTACACCACGCCCTTACCATAATCTTCCGATATTTTTCTCGCTTCCACCCTCTTACACCTTCCACATACCAGTGCATTCCCTTTCATCTCCAGGTTGCATTTGCATTTCATGCACATCGCTTTTATCACGCCTAAATCGCGCTCTTCCGTGCTAAGTCGCAATGTTTTTGCATCTATCACTTTCGCCTTTACCACGTCAAGATAACCAAACTCCTGCTGTAATTCACTTACATACCCTTTTTTTACGTTTGATATGTGAATAACGGCCTGAGTGGGTGCAGCAATTTCTCGCTTCTCCTTCCCTTTCACGCACGCTATACTCACGACGGCAACGGTGTCTCTTATATCCTCTATTCTGCCTATAACTACGTCACCTTCTTTAAGCATTGGCGGCGTTTCCACCGCAGGCAGAACGTTTATAACCCTTTTATCAGTTATGCTAATTTCCCCTATCTGTGTGGCATATAAATTCCCTCCTTCGTCGTACACACCCTTCCCCAGCGTAAATTCCTCGGAAGTGCCTAAGAAATCCCCGGGAACTGCGAATTTTTTATCTTTTTCCATTTACTTTTCTCCTCTCTTTCTCTCCCTTCCTCTATTCTTTTTCTCCCCTTCTATTATTTTATCTCTTCTCTATTTATTATTTATTTATGCGTGTAATCGGAATAGACCCTGGAACTGCGATAACAGGGTGGGGAGTTGTAGAGTTCAACCACGAAACGTTAAAATCAATTGATTTTGGGTATATAACGACGACCCCGGAGCAACCGGGGGCAGAGAGATTAAAAAAGATATATGAAGATTTGCTTGTGGTGATAAAAAACACGGCGCCGGATGACATGGCAATCGAGATGATTTTTTTCAATATCAACGTGAAAACGGCGTTAAGCGTTGGTCAAGCACGTGGGGTTTGCCTCTTAGCCGCTGCTATCGCTAACATACCTGCACACGAATATAATACCTCGGAGGTGAAAAGTATTATAACGGGATACGGCAGAGCGACAAAGAGCGAAGTGGCGAGCAAAATAAAGGAGCTGCTTCATCTGGAGGAAACGCCAAAGCCTGATGATGTCACCGATGCCCTCGCTATTGCTGCCACGCATATAATCCAGAAAGGTAAAACTTTTTAAGAAAAAGTTTTATCAAAAACACTTTCTTTTGGAAGTTTCTTTGATCAAACTTTCTTTTCTAAAGAAAGTTCGTTAAATGAGAATCATCAATAACAATGTGAAGGAGATAAACCAACTGAAAACGGTCATAAACGAGATATAAATCCAATCCTTTGCTCCTTTTATGCTCGTATGCAAGAAGGGATACACGAATTTCTGCACCATGACCATGAGGATTGCGATAAGCAAACCATCTTCTGATGTGGGATTTTTTACCACGAAAAAGGATATAACACCTGCGAGAATGCCAAATAGAAGTGGCGTTATCGTCTTTTTCAACCCTTCGACGTATTCTGCCCTCTCCTTCTCCTTTTTATCCCGCTCTTTTTTATCGCTCTCCATGCCGCATTTTCCCCTTTTTTCCTTAAACCTTTATCTCTTTAAATTTTAATTTTGAACAAAAGCGATTACCTCGCATACACCACCTTTATTATATCATTATTCCGCAGTGCATATTTCTCGCCAAGCCGTCGCTTCGTTCCTGCGTCTATTGCATAAAGAAAACCTTCACCAATATCAGAATGAATGGAAAAAGCTAAATCTCTGGCGGTGCTCCCGTTTTTCAAAAGAAACGCATCGGGTAGGACTCTTCCCGCGGCATCGCTGAACTTGTGCTCCGT
>WJOV01000053.1 GCA_009618475.1 Methanosarcinales archaeon
CAAAAATGGCGGGGATGAAAGTCACAAAGAACTTCCTGAACTGCTGCCTTTGTATTTCCTCGCTATAATCGGGTGCTCCGATAAATTCCTTTTTAAAAATAGCAATGGGTTTGGATGTGGTGAAAACCTTTTGTCTATGCAGAGACCGATTCGAGCAACGTCTTCGTTAATCGGGATAGCCCATGCGAAGAAACCCGGCGCTATTGTTTTGCCCACGAAAATCTCTGCAAATGCTTCGTCCATTTCATATTCGCCCTCTACTTGCACGCAGTTCAGGAAGTTCTTTGTGACTTTCATCCCCGCCATTTTTGCCACTCCGCTCCTCGCACCATCAGCGCCAATGACTACACTTGCTCTTATTTCCTCTTTGCCCGTCGTGCTTATCGTTAGCTTTGCCCCCCCTGCCCTTTTCTTTACTCTTTTAACTTTGCTCCCCAGAATTATGTCCGCACCTTCCTTCTGCGCCTCTTTCGCCAATTCCTTATCAAAGACGCTCCTTCCTATGGCAAAAGCCCTCTTCTCCGGCGATGGTGATTCTATCCTTACGTCGTGCGAATGCGAATGGATTATTGCACCCTTCAACTCGCAGTTTATGAATGATTTACTCTTCAGTTCGCTCTCTTCTATCGCTCTTTTGCTTATAAGCCCGGCACATTGAACTGGCTCGCCTATTTCTGCATCCTCCTCGATAATCAGCGTAGAAACACCCTCCTTCGCTGCGTATTTCGCCGTCATGCAGCCTGCCGGACCACCCCCTACCACGACGACATCGTATTCGAGCATAAACCATAACAAATCTCCAATCCTTTTATATTTGTAAAATTTAATAGTCAAGAAGAAATGAAAGCGAAGAAGATAGTAATAAGGGGAAAGGTTCACGACGTAGGTTACAGGCTATTTCTGCTGACCGAGGCAGAAAGCATGTTCATTGAGAATTTCGATGCACGAAATATTGTTGTAGATGGTGAACAACGTTTGATTGCTCTGGTTGACGGACCGGAAGAGAAGATTAACCGATTTGTGGAGTTTGCACGCTCAAATTATCCCCCTGACGCTTCGGTTCTTGCCGTAGAAGTGGAGGATTATCCCGAAGAGATAAGGAGCATTGATTCTTTCAGGCAGTCCTTTATGGTTTCACAGTTAGCGAAGATAGCGCAAACAGGCGTGGGTATGCTTAAAAGGCAAGATATGACGCTGGCGAAGCAAGACGAAACGATAAATGCGATACGTGAGGAGAGCGAGAAGACAAGGGAAACTATCGAGAAGGTGAGCGAAGTCGTGAGTGAAGAAGGGGAAAAGACAAGGGAAGTTATCAAAGAAAGGATTGAAGAAGATGTTGAATGGCTTAAAGCAGAAATTATAGAGATAAAAACGACCCTCGACAAAGTAAAGGTGAAGGTCGGGATGGGTTAAAATAGGAGGTTTGACGTGATAAAAATGAAATCCGGGAAGTCGAAACAACCGAGAAAACAAAGGAAAGCGAGGTATAATGCACCTTTGCATATACGACACAAGTTCATGAGCGCAGCTCTTTCCGATGAACTGCGGGATAAATACGGTAAAAGAAGTTTCCCGCTGAGAAAAGGCGATACGGTAAGAGTAGTGCGGGGAGACGATAAAGGTAAAGAAGGTAAAGTAAGGACCGTGGACCTGAAGGGGGAAAAGATAACCGTAGAAGGCGTTGTTGTTGCAAGGTCGGATTTATCTGAAGTGCCCCGAACCGTCCATCCCTCGAATGTCGTGATAACAAAGTTAGAATTAAAGGATAAGCTAAGGGAAAGCGCATTGGGAAGATAATTCGGATTTAGGGTTTTCCACTCTTCCCCATCACTTCCTCGTGTAACCTCGTTATCCTATTTATGGACGGGTGCGCTTCGCCTAACTTCTCCTTCAAATTCGCTATTGCGTGTTCTATGCTCGTTCTTCTCCATCCCTCCATCAAGTTATCGGCATGCGCCACTATTTTCTCTTCCATCGTCTCAGGTATGAAATCCACAGGTGGCAATCCCACTTCCTTTGCTTCCTCTGCTGTTATTCCCGCACCCACGTGCCTTTGAATTATTCTCACCACTTTCTCTTCCAGCCCTAACTCTCTTGCCACTTCTCCACCCACGAACCCATGCTCCACGCCATGCGAACGAGCCCTGCCTATGTCATGTAGCAGCGCTCCCTTAAAAACCAGGTTTTCGTCCACACTATCGTGACCTTCACTGTGGTTGTAATGAAAAGCGATTTTCAAAGCAAGTTCTGCAACCGCGATACAATGTTCGACAACTGCTTCATCACAGCCAACTTCTCTCAGTAGCCCTATGCACTCGCTTCTTATCCTTCTTCTATCCCCTTCATCCACTTCGCTATCACTTCTACCTGCTCTTCTAACTCTTTTATTAAACTACCATTATCTATATATTCAAAATTTGAGCCGCATTCATCACAACAGAAGTTTTTCGCCGCCGCTTCTTCAAATAGAATGCGTTGACAGTTGCACTGGTAAAACACACCTTTGCGTTCCTCTTCAAGTTGCCTGTTTAATTCGTTTAAATTTACCTCCGCTTCTTCTTCCATTATCTTTTTGACGTTGTCACGATTAAAGCGCCACAAATAGGTTATCCAGCCGCTATTATCATCTCGCTCAGTCCTATACTCTGCTATCCTGTTTTCATACAACGTATATAGAACCTTTCTTACAGAACTGAGTTTGGTATCGCTTAGCCTTGCAATTTCCTCATCGGTTATTTCTCCCGCTGGGACGTTCTCCATTATCTTCATCCCTTCTTCCCCTATCATCTTCCTGAAATATTCATTCACTAAGAAACTGCCCCCCTCTAACACCTGCGACTCTTTCGCTATCATTATAAATTATAATATGACTTCTAATAAAATTAAACTTTCTATATTTGTATAGTTAATTTCTGTCCTCTGACTTCTCGTATCTTCTCACTTTCTCGTGGAAATTATGGGGCTCTGCCCCATGTCCCCGCAAGCCCTGAAAGGGCTTATGTGTAATCTGTGGTTATAAAATCACAGTCAAAGTGGAGAGAGATACTTTTCTCTTATTTCCTTCGCCTTTTCTATCCCTATCTCCACCATCTCAACTATCTCCTCTTCCTTTAGCCCGCCACTTCCACTCTTCTGCATCCCGGATAGCGAACCGTCTCATTAAAATTCGGGTCCACTAAGATATTCCCTTCGACCTCCGCCATCGTTACCGCCACCGGTGTCTCCCGCATCGGCAGTGTGTTCTCCCCCGTTAAGCCATATCTCTCGTTAGGTATGCGGATATTCAGAAGAGCAGCAATAGCACCTAACGCAGCGGCATCCACCAGGTTACCATCGTTGTCCAATACATGTACGTCAATAAAAACTATCCACACCTTCTCTCCTTCTTTTATACACAATTTCTTCAGGTCAATTGCTTCTGACCCTCGAATCCCCCGGTCCACCACTCTCGCCAACTGTACACTGTTTTCATTCGGCGGTCCCGATTCAAATTCCGGCGATGCCAGCGGAACAAGCTCTGCATTTGTTATTATCACTCCTTTATCCGGCGTATCAGAAAAAGGCTCGCCAAGTTCTACTTTTACACCCACTAAAACCTCCGTATCCCCTATCTTCACCTTTGCTGAACCTTCTGCCCTCTTTATTATATCCCGCTCCACGCTTATCTCTCGGTATTCACGAAATCCTCTTCCCTCTTCCCGCTTCCCTCCTCTTACCAAATTGCATACATAATCTTTTCTTATATCTACTATAATTTCGAGTCCCATTTTTAGTCCCTCTTTTTCTCCTCTCTTCCTTCGCTCTTACTGTATCTATCTATTAACGCCGCTCTCTGCAATTCGTATATCTGATGGCATGCGTCCATCGCAAGCTTCAACCCGCGTTTAAATTCTTCTTTTGTCAGGTGACCATCCATTTGCAGTGCGGTTATCGTATTTGTTCTCGCAATCATCGCTATCGGCATATCCGCTTCTCCATTATTATCTTCCACACCATTCAAATCCAATACCACTTCCCCGTCTATTTTACCTACTGCAATTGAAGAAACCAAATCCGTCATTGGTATCCCGGCATCCGCGAGCGCGACCGAAGCCGCATTTATTCCCGCTGTTCTCGTCCCTGCGTCCGACTGGAGCATCTCCACATAGACTTCTATCGCCATCTTCGGATAATATTCTTTCATAATGACCGGGTCAAACGCTTCCCTACTCACTTTCGATATCTCCACGCTCCTTCTATCCGGTCCCGGTCTTTTTCTATCATCCACCGAAAAAGGCGCCATGTTATACCGGTATTTAATCACCGCCATTTTTGCATCCTGTGCGTGCCTTGGATGCATCTCCCTCGGTCCATATACCGCAGCCATCACCTTATTATCTCCTACTTCTAAGTAACATGACCCATCTGCTCTTTTTAACACTCCAATCTCTATTTTTATCGGTCTGAGTTCTTCAAAACCCCTTCCATCCAATCTCTTCCCATCTATTATAAGCTTTCTTTCTGTTCCTTCTTTCATTTTTCTTCTTTATCCTATTTTTCTTTAAGCTCCCTTTCCTTTATCCCTTCG
>WJOV01000019.1 GCA_009618475.1 Methanosarcinales archaeon
GCCACCCGAACCACCTGCGTTTGATATTCGGGATGAAACGGATGATGCAGAAGGACCCACCATCAAGGAAGTGCCAGAAGAGGAAATGCAGCAATATCAGGAAGAATTGAGGACGTATTGGGAGAAGCGAAGACCTATTACCGAGACGTTTAACATAATCTCGCCAAATATGAATTACCAGATAATATCGTTCTTGATAAGCAACCCGCAGATATATTCGGCGGTATATGAACAATCCACGCCCTTCACAAAGACCGGCTACATCACCGGCGGGGACGAGGCGGCGCCAGGTCTTCAGGAGGTGCTTGAAAAGGTCTGGAAGAACATTCTGGCACTCATCATCTTCTCGGTCGTGTTCTTTGCAATCGCATACGTGAAATTCATGAGGCTGGATATACGATGATGACAAATGAGGTGGAGAAATAAAATGGAAGCAAAGGGATTGTTTAACGTCGCGAGGAAGGAGTTCATTGACCACCTGACGAGCAGGAAATTTATTATTATTCTTGCTTTGTTCCTCATTATTTCGGTATATTCTATGCACGAGGGCATAGACAACTATAACGATAGGTTGGAACGTTACAAAGAGCAAATGTCACAGATCACGGAAAAGGAAGGCATAGAGCCGGGATATATGGCAGAAAAGCCCTCGATACTGGATATATTCCTGATGATGAGTTTCCAGATGACGCTGTTCGGTGCGATACTTGCGATTGCAATGGGATTTGACCTGATTTCGAGAGAAAAAGAAAGTCGGTCGTTAAAATCGCTACTCTCACATCCGGTATATCGAGATGAGATAATCAACGGTAAGGCGCTCGGTGGTATTTTAGCACTTGTGTTTGCAATAGGTAACGCACTTCTCATATCGTTTGCAATGCTACTCTTATTCAGCATCGTGCCAGACCTCAATGAACTCTGGCGGATTGCGTTGTTCGGAGTTGTTTCGATCTTGTGCATTCTCACATACTTCTCGATTGCGCTTATGACGTCCACGATTTCGGAAAATAGCGGTAAGTCAATCATTTATGCACTCATCATATTCCTCGCAATCTCGCTCTTCCTGCCAATGGGCGGAGGAATAGTTGCAGAAATCGTGGTTGGAGAACCGCCTGAATCGCCTACGTTTCGGTATGAAATACCACCACCGACACCGAGTGAAAATGAAAATGAGACAGGGGGAGTCATCAAGCCTGTCAAAATAGAAATACCAATGGAAGATGAGGAATGGCAGCGATATGAAGAGGAATCAAAGGCATATTGGGAGAAGCGAAGGGGAATAGATGATGCGATCTTCACTCTCGTACCGACGACCAATTATCTTGCAGTTTCTTCTGCGGTGCTCAGTAAGAATGGTGGTGTCCGCATGTTCGGACCAGGATACCGTAGTGAAACAGAGGGTCAAGATGTGCTCGAAAGGATCTGGAAGAACATCTTAGCGCTCATTATCTTCCCAATCGTGTTCTTTGCAATCGCATACGTAAAATTCATGAGGATGGATATACGGTAAAAATGAAAAATGGAAAGTGAAAAATGAAAAAAATAAAAGCAAAAATGGAAGTGAAAGCGGGGAAATTGGTGCCAATCCTTGTTCTATTTTTATTTTTTCTCCCGCTATTTTCCCTTTACCCGCTGTTAGTGGCAGCGGAGGGCGTGGAGAAGAGAATAGAGATAAGGTGCGATTTCCCGGCTCAGAAGATAGAAGCAGGAGATACCGCCGTTTTTGAGCTAACGCTCATAAATAACGATAAGACCGCCACTTACAACCTTAGATACTGGGCGTATCGGGAAGCGAAGATGTGGGACATAAAATTTGAGGACGGCGATAAGGAAGTGTATAAGGTATTGCTACCCGAAGGCAGCAGCACCAAGACGGTAACGCTCGCCGTGGAGACACCAGGAGACGCAAAGGTTGGTGAATCTCCAATACACGTGGATATTGGTGATGGGAGCATTACGCTTTACGTGAAGATAACGGAGACGCACAAGGAAAAGAAAGGAACGCTTGAGCTTACAGTCGTTGATAAAGATGGAGAAAAGGTTAAAGGTGCGACTGTGAGCGCGTATATGAGTGGAACACTGGTAGATCAAATGATGACGACCGCGGAGGGAGAAGTCAGCATAGAATTGCCAAAGGGAACCTATAACGTTGTGATAGAGAAAGCGGGCTACAAAAGCGAGGAGGAAAGAGAAGTAAAGATAAGAATCGGGAGGACAACTGACCTCGGCATCATACCGCTGGAAAAAGAGCTGTTCTTTGCTGACGTCTCGGTAAAGTCGCCGTCAAAGACGGTTATGGTCGGAAAAAATTCGGTATACGAGTTCGAGATGAAAAATGTAGGTAAATGCGATGATACATATAGATTAATCTTTCAAGGGCTGCCGGATAGGTGGTATGCAAGGTATAAAGAGAGTGCTGCAGGAACAGAAGAGATAGCAGAGATATTCATAAAGTCGGGTGATGCGAAGACGCTGTATCTTGAGTTCGTCCCGCCTTATAACGTTGAAACCGGAGAATATGACTTCACAAGCATCGTCGAGTCATCCACGAGGTCGTATGAACAAAATCTGACGTTGAAAATGCGCGGCAGTCATGATATGCTAGTATATTCCAGCAGATATAGATACGAGGTGAATAAAGGCGATACGGTATCGTTTGACGTCAGCGTTTCAAATAGGGGTAGCGGTGGCTCACTTACGAATATCAGCGTTGGAGTTAGCGCTCCCGATGGATGGAGTGCTGACGTTACACCGAAGTCGGTAGCAAGCCTCAAACCCGGCGACAGAAGAACGTTTACGATAAAGGTAGTACCGCCTGCGGACATCGTTGCAAGCGATTATAAGTTGAGCGTGAAGGTTAAGAGCGAACAAGTAGAAAAAGAGGATGAGTTCATAATTGAGCTTAAAGAGCAGTCTAATATCGCAATATATGGCGTGGCGATTCTCGCTGCTGTGATTTTCGGCTTGTGGTATATGTTCAGGAAGTACGGGAGGAGGTGAGAGTGAAGTATGGAGAAGCAAGAAGGATGTCAGGGATACCTTAGCAGATACAAGTAAAATGAAGCGTTGGGTTGAAAGTCGAGGGTATAAAATAAATGATTAGCTCTGTTTTAGTATATTTGGATACATGCACATGGTGTAGACCATTTGATGACCAAATGCAGGATAGGATAAGAGAAGAGGCATCAGCATTCTATGAAATCATGTTGCATGTTGAGAGAAAGGATATAAAAATTGTTGGTTCAGATGCGTTATTGGCTGAAATTGAAGATATAGGTGACGAAGCAAAGCGAGAAAGGGTAAGAATGTTAGTAAAACGAGGGACTTCGTTATCTGTAAAATTGGACGAGGACGTAAAGAAAATTGCAGTCATCATAGAAAGAAGATGTGGTTTACATGGTGGAGATGCATTGCAGGTAGCATCTGCAAAAATCGGTGAGGCAAAATATTTTATCACAACAGATGAAGGAGTATCAGAAAGAGCGAAATGTATAAGTAGGGAGACAGGTATATTTATTATCAATCCAAAAAATTTCGTGGAGGGGAGATTATGACTATGGAGGTAGGGTATAAGGATGAGAAGATTATAGAGAAGGCATTAGGAATATTAGAGAAGGAGATGAGTTTGGTAGAATATACCCGATTTCTTCAGCTCATGGGGCCTACTGAAGGGGATGCAACGAGGGAATTGATGGAAAAAAGGAAAAAGTACGGGGTTGAGGAGGCATATAAAATATTTAAGGCGAGAATAGAGAAGCAAAAAGCGATGTTAAAGATACGTTAAAGTGAAAATGGAAGCAAAGGGATTGTTTAACGTCGCACGGAAGGAGTTCAGTGACCATCTAACGAGCAGGAAATTCATTCTCATTCTTGCATTGTTCCTCATTATTTCGGCGGTTGCGATGCATCAGGGCATCGGCGATTACAACAATCGGCTGGAAAGTTACAAAGAGCAAATATCGCAGGTTGAGGAAGGAGAGCAGAGCTATATGCCAGAAAAGCCTTCTATACTGATTATATTCCAGAGGATGCGTTGGCAGATGCCATTTCTTGGTGCGATACTTGCAATTGCGATGGGATTCGATTTGATAACGAGAGAAAAGGAAAGCCGCTCGTTAAAATCGCTGCTTTCACATCCGGTATATCGAGATGAGATAATCAACGGTAAGGCGGTTGGCGGTATTTTAGCACTTGCGTTTGCAGTAGGAATTGCATTTATCATATTAGTTGCAATGCTACTTTTATTCAGCATCGTGCCAAGCATGGATGAGTTCTGGCGGATTGCATTGTTCGGGGCTGTTACGGTCCTGTGCCTTCTCACGTACTTCTCGATTGCGCTTATGGCGTCCACGATTTCAAAGGATAGTGGAAGGGCGCTCATGGGTGCATTCGTTATTCTTTTAATACTTTCATTCGGTGTGCCGATGCTCGGAGAGATGGTCGTCATTT
>WJOV01000115.1 GCA_009618475.1 Methanosarcinales archaeon
ACAGGAGAGAACAGACCTCGAAAGATTGAAATCCGGCGAATTAATCTATTCAGGCATATTAAGAACCAACGTTGCCACAGTGCTGAAAAAAGTCGAGATAGGCGATAATGAAGAATGCAGTATTTCCTCAGAGCTTTTCGCAATAACCGCTGACGCTTACCTCGTTCTCGGATACATAACCGCGGATGATTACAGTTGTGAAAGCCCGGATAGTTATGCCTTTGCAGGTCGAGAAAAGGAGGAAAAGAGCAGAATAAGTGCGATGCGAAGGCTATCCCGGGTAGTATGTAGCGACCTTGAAGAGATAGGAGAGGATAGCGCTGTTGGTATTGCAGAGCAGGTAAAGAAAGCACAGGTGGCGCGGTTGGCTGCTTCGATGGTGCGATTAAAAGAGAAGTATGGATTGGAAATGGTAGTATCCGCGGGAATAGGTGATTTCATTGTAAAGGAAGCTGCGGATTCGTTGAATACCCAATTCTTATCGCTTTCTTCTATCTATGGGAAGAAAATATCGGCGGCATTTCCTGCCTATTCGGTGGCGAGGTTGTTAGAAAAAACTTTTTAAAAAGAAATGCGAGTAGTGGGCATAACCGGGGGAATAGCAAGTGGAAAGAGCCTCGTGTTAAATACATTTATGACTCTCGGCGCTTATGCAATAGATTGTGATGCGCTAAGCAGAGAGGTGGTAATACCATGTTCGAAGGCGTGGTGGGAGATAGTGAATTTCTTTGGTAAAGGGATATTGAAGAATGATTTGGAGATAGACCGGGAGAAGCTGAGGGGAATAGTGTTCGGGGATTCTGAGAAACTCGATGTTTTAGAGAAGATAATACACCCGGAAGTAAGAAGGAAGTGCACGGAGAGAGTCGAAGCGATAAAGAAAATAGAGTTAAACCCAAATGCGCTTGTTTTTATTGACGTCCCGCTGTTAATGGAGCTGGGAATTCAAAAAGAATTCGATAAAGTAATTGTTGTTTATGTCAGCGAGGTGGTGCAGATAAGAAGGGTGATGGAACGATATGGGATAACGAAGGAGGAGGCGAAGAAAATGATTGAACTACAAATGCCGCTGAGGGATAAGCTAAAATTAGCGGATATCGTCATAAATAACGAAGGCACGCGCGAAGAAACGGAGAAGCAGGTTAGAAATATGTTTCACGCACTATCTTGTGGGTAGAACTCCTGAACACTAAATCCGAAATACTAAACAAATCCAAATGACCGAAATAAGTTTTTATATTAGGATTTATGATTTTTCCAATGTTACCTGTTCACTCCTAATTCCTCAAGAACAAGTATATCTATTTCCTCGGCTAAATCAGAGAAACGGTTCTTAAACTCAAAAATCTTGTCCCTCTTTTCTTTCTCTATCCCCGCTCCGTCAAGTTTGTCTTCAAGCTCCACCTCTTTATGAAAGATGTCATAAATCAACCAAAAAACACCAACTCTTTTGCTTCTAAACTTTTTCAAGTCTTCCTTAATATCCCTGCCCTTCAAATAGCTGTCTCGGATTTCATCAAATTCTTTAAAAACCACGTCTCCTTCCCTATAAAACTCGCTCACCGTTTTCAAGAGGGTTGCAGGCACTTTTCTCTCTTTCTCTTCCTCAGCCATGGGCAATACCGAATAATATATTTAGCTATATAAATGCTTTTCGATTTTTAATTCCACATAAAGTATAACTTCCTTCTCTAAAATTTAAGACGCAGATTAACACGGATTTACGCGGATTTATTTAAGTTTAACATTGTTGATTTTTATTGTTCATCTGTGTTAATCTGCGTCAATAATTTATTTTCCCTCTTTTTTATTCCATAAAAGGTTAAGGAAGAAAAGATGAGAAAAGGAGTAATAGGTTTAGGTGCTTTGAATTACGATGTTTTATATGTCGTGGAGCGAATAGCGGGAGGCGGGGAAGAGGTAGGGATTATAGACATGAAGAAGGTACCGGGAGGCTCTGCGGCGAATACAATCGTTGCATTGTCGAGATTAGGCGTTGACGTTGGTTTCGTGGGTATTGTAGGAAACGACAAAGAAGGCGAACTAATTCTGGAAGATTTCAGGAAAGAACGCGTGGAGACGCGGATAAGAAAAGAGGAGGGCTACACAGGCGCCGCAATAGGATTCATTGACGCCCGCGGGGAAAGAGCGCTTTATATCCATCCCGGCGTGAATGATAGGTTGTGCATGGAGAATATAGATATGGGATTTGTAGATAATGCGAAGTTTCTGCATACGAGTTCGTTTGTGAACAAAGAGCAATTGGAAATGCAGTGCGAATTGGCGAAGAGAATGAACTCGAAGCTCAGTTTCAGTCCTGGTATGCTCAGTTTCAAATACGAGCTTGCGGATTTAGCTGAGCTGATAGAGCGAAGTGAAGTGGTTTTTCTCAGCCTTAAGGAGTTGAACTCATTAGATAGTGTAAAAAGGGCGGACTATGAAAAAGGAGCTGAAGTTCTTCTGAATATCGGTGCTAAGATTGTTTGCGTGACGCTTGCCGAAAAGGGCTGTTATGTCGCGGATAGCACAGGCGAATCGCATTTGATAGATGCGTGTCCAACGAAGGACGTGGTGGATACGACAGGCGCAGGTGATGCGTTTGCAGCCGGGTTTTTGTTTGGGTTGCTACAAGAAAAAGGGATGTATGAAAGTGGAAAAACGGGTAATTTAGTGGCTTCGTTCTGCATTCGTGAATACGGATGTAGAAAAGGGCTGCCTTTCAAACTTTCTTTCCCAAAGAAAGTTTGATCAAAGAAACTTTTTTAGGAAAGAAAACCTAATCTAACTCAATACTTGCAGCACCCATGTCCAACCCCTTCCACTGCACCGTAAACCCCTGATGTGCTAACACCTCATCTGGATTTGATAAACCACTATCCTCAATAGCCTTCCGTGCTTCTACATACGATTTTATATTCATAGAAACAAGTTTATCCTTCACTTCGTTCAACAACTCCTTCTTAACCACCACCTCTTTAAACACCACATACTCCGGATTATTCAAACACATCCTCACCGCTTCTTTACCAACATCATACCTCATAGCAATATCCCTAATAGAAACAATATCACCTTCAATCTCTATCCGCATCCCCTTCAACCTTTCCACCTCTCTCTTTATCTCTTCACCCTCAATCCTCGCCAAATACCTGACCACCTCACCAACCGGCACTTTCCTGCTGAACAATATCACCGGCTGATTAAGACCCAACTCGAAATTTGCGGAATTAAAACATGCGAGGTTCTTATCAATCGCCACCAGCATAGTGAACGGCATAGCTCTGAGTTTTGACAACTTCCTTTTTATATATTCCTCGGTCCAGAACCCCACAATCTCAAAATAAGTCTCCATTTCCATCTCTTTATGCTTGAACTTAAAATCCGGTATGAACACGCCTTTGCCCGTAAAAACCGCATCCGGCTCTCTTATCAATTCCCAGTTTTTCGATGCCGGTGAGGCTAAAAACGCATTATAAAACCGTTCTTCAATCCCGCTATCAAACGTAGTCCTAAAATCTTTCTCTTTGCTCAGTAACAAATTCTTACTTCTACTGTCGCCCAGCACAAAATGATAAATTCTCGGTGTATCGCGTCTGATAACAATCTCGGCATCTATTTCCCATCCATCGCTATTGACGATTACGGGAAGCAATTTTGCCAGTGACGTGCCATACCGCTCACTCAATTTCAGCAATGACGAAGCGCCTTCAACCCTTATCTTATTCCCCTCTTCAGAAATATACATCAACCCGAGATATTTAATTGCACGAAAAATCTCTTTATAATTGCCTTTAAACGAGACGTTCATACCCGTGGATTTAAACAATAGAGTCTGAGCAAGTGAGAGATTATACGACTTTAAAAGCTCTTCGGGACTCAAAGACGCAAATGTGTCCAATACAACTTCTGATTCCATGTCCGCCCATAAAGATTGCTCTAAATCATCAACCGAAATGTTCAGTTTCTTTGCAACAGTTTCAATCACCACCCCTCTTTCTTTTCCATTCGTGACTTTTTTGATGCTCGCCGCCTCAAAGACCGCCTTCCTTGCCAACACGGGTTCAACGGTAAACTTCGACTCGAAGACGCACTTCCGCTCTAAGAGCGTTCTCAAGCCCCTTACACGTTTGAAATTCAAGCCATGTTCAAACTCGCCCAATATTTCATCTATTTCGCTCTTCTTTTTACCTGCAAAATTCCTATAAACTTCTATAAGCTCCTCAGCCAATTCATGATGCTCTTCGTCTATCTGAACGAACTCAGGATATATCCTGCCCTTTTTCGTCCTTGTGATGAGTAGTTCACTTGGTAACACTTCTTCGTATTGCTTTAAGAGGAAACGAGAACCATTTTTTTCTCTTTCACTCTCTCAAAAGTTTCCGGGTCTACGGCGACTTCCACGATAT
>WJOV01000088.1 GCA_009618475.1 Methanosarcinales archaeon
ATGGTGTAGCACTGATAACGGCGGACCACGGGAATGCCGAGGAGATGGTAGATTACCAAACAGGATTGCCTTTTCAAACCATTCTATCCTTGCATCTTGAATCGCATCGTTTCCAGCGAAGTAAGGCTTTATGTCAAGCAAGGGTGTTCCATCAAGTGCGTCAATCCCTGTAACTTTTAGAATATTCCCTCTCCTTTCGAGCAGTTTAGCCATTGTGACTCCAATTGGATTTGGTCTGTTCTGAGTCCTCGTTACAAATATTCCGTAAATCTCTGTGCCATGTGGATTGTGTTCTTGCAATACATCCCTGTCTGCCTTATCGAGCCAAGAAAGAACGATAAGATGCGAAGCCTGTTCTATGTCCTTCAGCCCGTCTTCGTATTCCTTGAAAAACTCCAATTCGCAGTCTTCCTCGGCCATTCCCCTATGATACGGCACATCTTCCACCTTCTTATAAGGCGTGTGTATTACTCCAATTTGTTTCATCTCCATTTTTATCACCTCCTAAGAGATTTTATTCCTCTTTACGACCCCAATCATATAGTATCATATCACTGTGCGGATTCAAACGTAATTCGTCAGGTGCTTCTGGATTATAAAGCTCTGTTGGGCATCCTATCAGGAAAGATGGCTCAGTTCCAATACATTTAATCCCATGAAAAATCCCCGGTGGTATATAGATAATTAATGGGTTTTTCTCGCCAATGAAGAATTCATTAATCACCCCTTGAGTTGGTGATTTCTCTCTTGCATCATACAGAACCACTTTAGCCATGCCTTTTATTACTGCCAATCGATCAATTTGTTTTTCATGAAGATGCCATGCCTTAACTACGCCAGGATATGCCACAGAGCATATTATTTGACCAAAATTTTCACCGTTGAAGCCCCTGTTGTCACTCCTTAAAATCTCCATTAAAAACCCTCTCTCATCAGCGAATACTTTTATCTCCGAAAATTTCACTCCGTCAATCACAGGATTTGCATTCACCCCCTCGATTTTTTGTACTTTTGGTGGTTTAAGCATCGTTTTGTTCGCCTTTTTATCCTCTCCTTTCACCTGGACATTTACGCCATACTTCTCCTCAACACTTTTTCCTCTTTTTGCTATTCTTCTTTCCACATCCATATTTTTTCACCTCCTTCACACAATTCCTTTTCTTACCCCTCCCTTTCTTCCAATCTTCTCTTCCTCATCCCTTTTAGCACTCATTTTCCTCCCTTTTCCCCTGCCCCCTTTTATATTATCCCGAGAAAAGAAATCTCTTAATTATTAAGAGAATTAGGTATATAAATAACATTCCCTAATAAATTTAGGTATATATGTTAATATCTAAAGGTATTCGGTTTCAGGGCATAAACCTTAAAAATTTTGGAGATAAGAAATTTTATTAACAATTTATTTAAATATTATTAACCATTTTGGAAAAAACAGGGATGAAGCATATTAACGAATACGTAAATGTTTTCAGGATGAGGGTACGCGAAAAAACGAAGCTAATTACCGGAGAGTTACTAAGCCATGCCCCTTTCACCGCTTTTGGCGCCGTTACGGGAATTGTTATCATGCTTCTGACAATCCACCTCTCTCTCTCGCAAAATGTTTCTGAAATGATTTTCTATACCCTTCATCCGATTCATGTGGTGTTGAGTGCGCTCGTGACCACGGGCATGTATAGATTACACAGAGGAAAAGGCGTGTCGGTGTTTTTAATTGGTTACGTCGGCTCTGTTGGCATAGCAACGATAAGCGATATATTGTTTCCCTATTTCGGCGGTATTCTTTTAGGAGCGGAGATGGAATTTCACCTTGGGTTTATCGAGAAATGGTGGCTTGTAAATCCACTTGCGGTTCTCGGCATTTCAATCGCTTATTGGAAACCCACAACCGAGTTTCCTCATGCCGGGCATGTTTTGTTGAGCACCTGGGCATCGCTATTTTACCTCACGGCTTTTGGGTTTGGAGTGGCAAATTATTTATTCTTGTTGCCATTTGTATTCCTCATATTATTCCTTTCTGTTTGGTTTCCTTGCTGCCTGAGCGACATAATCTTCCCGCTTTTATTTGTTAAAACGGGCAATAACACTGGCAACACCAATCGTTAAATTCGTGGTTGCTTGCGATACATTTTTATAATAAGAAAATAAAGAATAAGAATAAGAATAAGAGGTGCGGAAGAAAAAAATGAAAATAGTAACGATAATAGTGCTGGTGGTGATTGCGCTTTTCCTGCTGCTACCTATTCTTTCCGGAAGTACGTCCATTCCGGAAAATTTCTCGGCGACTGAAATAGGGGATTTCATCAGTGGTTATGTGCACTACTGGTTTACCGCGTTAAAAAGGATATTTTAGGGTGCTTGAATAAATACAACTTTTCGATATTTCCTTCTATGCGTTGATTCCTCTACCCTATCCCAGCGTACAAAATTCACGCAATACATCTTACAATAACCTTTTAAATATCAAATTCTCACTGCCCATTTCCCGTGGCTTATCTATTCCTAACAGAAATAATATTGTCGGAGCAATATCAGAAAGAATTCCCCGCGGTCTGAGTTCGACACTTTTGTAATCTTCCGCAACATAAATAAATTCCACAGGGTTGGTAGTATGGCTTGTCTTAGGCAATCCTGTTTGGTAATCTACCATCTCCTCGGCATTCCCGTGGTCCGCCGTTATCAGTGCTACACCATTATGCGACAGTATTTTTTTTACTACTTCACCTACGCATTCATCTACGACTTCGACTGCTCTCTTTGCCACTTCATAATCGCCCGTGTGTCCCACCATATCACCATTTGCATAATTTAAAACAATCAATTCATATTTCTCGGACTCTATTTCACTAATCACCCTATCGGTGACGTCAAAAGCGTTCATTTCCGGGTGTTCGGCAAACATCGCCGGGTCATAAATACTTTTAATCTCTATTCGCTCTTCGTTTGGAAATGGCTCGATGCGCTTACCATTAAAGAAAGAAGTCACGTGCCTGAATTTCTGCGTCTCCGCGATTCGAAGTTGCCCCAAACCTTTTTTACTTATCACCTCACCTAAAATATTGTTCATTCCCATACCTTCCGACATCGGTTCTAAGACATAAAAGGGGAAGGAATCATAGTAGCGTGTAAGACCGCAATAGGCTATATCTAACTTTTTCCACCTCTCTCCCGGATATTTGTCCTCAATAAAAGCCATCGTCAATTGGATGGCTCTATCCTGCCTGTAATTAAAATGAATGACCGAGTCACCGTCTTCGATGCCGGAAAAATCGCCGATAATCGAAGGTGCGATATACTCATCCGTCATCTGTCCGCCATCTGGTGTTCTGTCCTCGAGGTATGCTCTTTTCACCGCCTCTTCGGCACTGCTCACTTTAATGCCTTCTGCTTTTGTCAGTGCATTGTAGGCTTCCGTGGTCAAATGCCAGTTTTTGCCGCGGTCCATCGCGTAGTACCGCCCCATCAAAGTTGCAATTTCGCCTATTTGATACTCCACCATTTTTTCGTTCAAAACCCGTAGAAAATCCAATGCACTCCTCGGTGCTGTGTCACGTCCATCAGAAAAGAAATGGATACACAATTTCTTGACGTTTTTCTCTTTCGCATACTTCATTATAGCAAAGAGGTGGTCTTGATGTGCGTGGACACCAGCATCCTGGACGAGCCCCATGAGATGCAGCGATGCGTTATTTGGCTTGCAATTATTAATAACCTTTTGGAAGTGCGGATTTGCGAAAAACGAGCCGTTATTTATTGCCTCATTCATCCTCGTTATTTCTTGTTGCACTATCCTTCCGGCGCCGATGTTTAGGTGACCAACTTCTGAAGACCCCTGGTACCCCGGTGGCAATCCGACTGAGAGTCCCGCCGCTTCTAAGATTGTGTGAGGATACTTTTTAAAAAATATATCCATATTCGGCGTATTTGCATTTATAACGGCATTATACTCGCGATTAGCGTTTATACCCCACCCATCTCTAATTATAAGAACTACGTTTTTCTTCTTCATCCTACACCGCTATGGTTATTATGGTCTTTTTTGCTATCTATTTCTTATTGTTATCCTCAATCTTACTATAAACTATTTTCGTACTTGTTTACCGCTGAGCCCACAGAGAACGCGGAGAGCCAGAAAAATCATTCACCACTCTTTCTTTCTTTGTCATCTCAGCGCTCTCCGCGTTCTCGGCGGTAAATAAATACCTATTCTCTTTCAATCTCCCATTCCAATCGCCATTAGATACCCCCGTGCTCGCTCGGTTTTCGGATACATATTTACGAGTTTCCAGAATTCGGGTCCATGCCCCGGCACCTTCAAGTGTGCAAGCTCGTGCACCACGACATAGTCATGGACGATTTTCGGCATTTTCAACAGACGGTCGGAAACCCTGATTGTTTTGTTTGTCGTGTTACAAATCCCGAACGTGCGTGCATTCTGCTCGGTCGTATAGCCTATCTGCGTCCATGAGAGTTCACCGCCGAAATACCGGTTGTTGAGTTCCCGAGCTCGTTGGTCCAGCTCCGCATCGGCATTATTAGCTTTGAGTTCCTTCTTGCGCCGCAACGACTCGAACCGCTTCTTCGCCCATTGAACGTATTTGAACTCATCCCCTCGTGCGAGTTCCATCGGAAGATATAACTGGATTACACCGTCCACTTCTTTTGCACTTATCGTTTTCTTTCTTTTTCGGCTGCGAATTAATTTAACGTCCATTAATTCTCTTCTCCACCGTCCTTTTCCTTCTCCCTCTCATTCACCATAATTTTTGATATACCCCAAGATTTAATTAAATTTCCATCTTTAAATTACCACGGTACCCTTTTCCGCCCTATCTTAAAGCCAACGTAATTTGTAAACAGGTGCAACAGCGGTGTGAGAATAATAACAGCAATGATTATATCCAATGAGAAAGCTTCGATAAACCAATCTCTTGCAAACAGGAACAAAAGCAGCCAGGCACCACACACGAAGTCCAGTTGGTCCACCAGAGGAAGAGGAGCACCCCTTTTTAGCCCCACCCTTCTTTTTATGAAACTCCCAAGCAGGTCTCCAAGCATTGCACCCGCCGATAAGCAAAATAGAGTGACTAAAAAGAAGGGAAAAAGTCCAAAAGAGTTCAAAAACAGATGCTGAAAGATGCCGAAGAGGAACCCGCAGGAGAATCCTTTTAAGAGTCCTTCGTATGTCTTTCCTTCGCCCAGCAACCTGCTTTTACCCCAAAAAATACCCCCATCTATGGGTGTTTTACCGCCAAAAAACGCCGCACTCGCATTCGTTATGTATGCGGGCAGCATCAGCCATATCGCAACAATGACGGTCTCTATAATGGGGTTCATGATCAACTATTTGTTTAACGCGTTAAACATCAATTTTTATGGAAAACTTTTTTATTATTGAATAGGATAGGAGAACATTTAAATATGTTGCTGAGTAATAATTGCTATTGAGAACATGAACGAAACAGAAGTATTTGGGGAGCATAAAGCACGCTGGGTAACCATATCCACCGATGAGTACGAGTCTATGAAATCGATGCTTGAAGTTCTTTCAGACACTGAGTTAGTAGAACAGATAAAAGAAAGCAGAGAGGATTTCAAAGCGGGAAGATTTAAAAAACTCCGGGACTTATTAAAAGAAATCGAAAGCAAAGATTAATTCAGTTCGTTTTTGTGCTTAAATCCGACAACAACAATGCGCTGGATTTTATCAGGAATGACAATTTCATAGGGCATACGCAGTTCACTGTCTCTTTAATGAGCACATTCATATAAATAAATCACTCACTACTTCGTCATGCTCACTCACCACTACACCATTAAATACGGTATGCCTCACCGCACCGGGAAATTCATAGCCCTCGAATGGCGACCACGCGCATTTTGTATATAAACGTTCACTGCTGATTTTTACTTGCTTCTGTTTTGCCACATCAAAGTCTAAAATAGTCAAATTCGCCCTTTTTCCTACTGCTATGCTGCCTCTATCGTTCAATCCTAAGAACGTCGCCGGATTATACGAGCATACCCGTGATATAAGCTCCGGATGGACGTCACAACGGACAATCAACCATGCGACAAAATTACCATAAGTGTCTAAATTAGGAACGCCGGCGGGCGCTTCTAAAATATCACGCGCTTTTTCTTCTTTCGTATGCGGTGCGTGATCAGTCACCAAAAAATCTATCTCGCCCTCTTTAAATGCGTCCAGCAACCGCAGCCTGTTCTCCTCGGTTCTCAACGGTGGATTCGTTTTTAAAAACGCCTTTTTTGCCAATACATCGTTATTACTAAAAAACAAATGATGTGGCGTGACTTCACAGTGAACTCTTTTGTATCGCTTTATAATACCCAACGTCTCGTAAACGGAAACATGGGCTATATTGATTTTAGTGTCACCCGAAGCTGAAGCTGAAGCCGAGGCTAAAACGTTCTTTACCGCCGACAATTCCGCTTCCTCAGGTCTCAGCTCGGAATGGATTCCCTTACGACTCCATTCTTCCTCTCTTTCTTTTAATTCCGCTTTCCTCTTTTCTATAATTCTCTGGTCTTCGCAATGAATTACAACGGGTTTAGAAGTCGCTTCTACCGCATTAATTGCTTCTGGCAGCCGCTCCTCGCGTATATACAATCCGCCTGTTGTCTCGGAGAGGTATATTTTGTAAGCCACGACTTCTTTCTGCATCTCTGCAATCGCATTCATGTCGGATTCCGCCACACCGCCGCAGAAAAGGATGTCAATTAATCCTTTCGATTTTGAGCGTGCGAGTTCCTTCTTTTTTCTTATTCGTTCTGAATTTATGCCCGGCAGAGGCGTGTTTGGCATGTCAACAACGGTAGTTATACCGCCATGAAGTGCAGCCGCGGTGCCAGACTTGAAATCTTCCTTGTAGTCCCATTTATGGCTGCTATCCTCACGTAAATGTGCGTGGATATCAATAAACCCGGGGAAAATCAAACATTTTCGAGTCTCTATTTTTCTCTCGCCTCGTAAACCCTGCTTTTTTAGCGCTGTAATATATCCCTCGTCAATGCCTATCTGAACGTCGTATATTCCTTCCGGATTTACAACTTTACCTTCAACAATTAGGTCATGGGGCATAGCATATCTTTAAATAAAGGAAGTAGAATAGAAAAGATAAAGGGATGGGAACATGTTTCCAAATAAAAGAATGCAGGGTATGGTGGGGAGAAGGGTGCATGTAGAGATGAAAGGAGAGAAGAGCGTGCTGGAAGGTGTGTTGATAAGTGTAGATGATTACTTGAATTTGCACCTGAATGGAGCAAACGAGATAGAGAACGGGGAAAGGAAGAGATTGCTTGGTTCCGTGGTAGTCCGGGGCAATAACGTCGTGCTTATAAATCCAATGAAAGAATAGAATAGAATGAACGATAAAAGGGCAAAGGAGAAGAGAATAGGAATTATCGGCGTGGGTAACATAGGGACGTCTATTCTTCGTGGGCTACTGGCTGCGGATGCTGATATAGGCAGAGTGAGGGGAAAGGTTCTTATATGTGACGAACAGAAGGATAAACTCGGGTTTTTTGAAGCTGACCCGGAGTCAGGCTCAAGAGTTGTGGTATGTGCGAGTAACGAAGAGGTAGCGAAGGGGTCGGAAGTGATAATTCTGGCAGTCAAGCCAAACGACGTGGGCGTAGTAGTAAAAGAGATTGCACCTTTTATGAACGAAGAGAAGATTTTGATTTCCGTGGCTGCGGGTGTGCAAACGAGTGCGATAGAGGAACGTCTTGGAGAAGCTAAAGGAAGGAAGGTGATTCGTGTGATGCCGAATATAGGCGCACGTGTGGGCGAGTCAGTAACTGCGCTGTGTAAGGGCAAATATGCGGTAGAAGCGGATGAAGAAATAGCAAAGGAGATTTTAAGTGCCATTGGCGATGTTTACGTCGTGAAAGAGAGTGACATGGACGTTATTACGGGGTTAAGTGGCAGTGGTATCGCTTTCTTTGCTGCGGTAATAGATGCGATGGCTGATGGCGGTGTGTATGAAGGGTTGCCGCGTGAGTTATCGTTGGCGATTGCGGCTAAGACTGCGTTTGGAGCTGCGAGACTGATTCTTGCGGGGGATACGCCGTCGGAGATAAAGGCAATGACCGCCTCCCCGGGAGGGACGACAATAAGAGGACTGCATGCAATGGAATCGGGAGCGGTAAAGGCGGCGATGATGGAAGCTGTAATAGAAGCAACAAAGCGTGCACGCGAAATAAGCAAAATGCAAAATGCAAAGTGAAATAAGCAAAGTGAAAAATGCAAAAAGATTTGATTGCACGGGCAATAGAAGTATTGAAGGAAGCGGGCTTTATCGTATCGAGTAGATGTGAAGCGAGGAGTTTTGATTTAGCGGCGAGGAGAAGCGAAATAACGTTGTTGGCAAAGATATTGCATAACATAGATGGAATTAACGAGGGAGTATCAAGAAGTATAAGGCAGGCAGCGTTTTGCTTACTTGCTTCTCCCATTGTCGTAGGTGAGAAAAGCGGTGCTTTCTTTTTGGAAGATGACGTCGTATATCATAGATACGGCGTTCCTGTCATAAACGTGCATACACTACACGATTATTTTGTCGAGGGCGTGCATCCATACGTTTATTCGGCTACCGGAGGATTGTATGTCAGCATAGACGGTGAAGCGATGAAGAGAGCAAGAGAAAGGAAGGGTTTCTCATTAGGGGATATTGCTACGGGATTAGGGATTTCGAGGAGGAGTGTTAGCAAGTACGAGGAAGGCGGGATGAGCACAGCAATAGACATTGCACTACGGCTCGAGGATATTTTAGATATGATGTTAATAGAACCCCTGGAGTTTTTAAAAACGGAATTTGACGAGCCATTATCCACGGATATTTCGGCTGCCGGTGTAGAAGAAGTGGATTCGAGCTTAGAGGGATATATATTAAATATAATGGAAGAGATAGGTTTTGAGATATTTAAAACCGCGTATGCACCTTTTAACGCAGTCTCGCTTTCGCAGTCAGAAAGCGAAAGGGTGAAAATTCTTACGGGAATAAGCAAATACACAGAGCGAATGATAAAAAAGGCGAGAATAGTCAGTAGTTTGTCGCAGGTTACGAGAACGAAGTCGGTGTTCGTGGTGAACGGGAACGTCAAACGAGTGCAAATAGATAATACGGTTTTGATAAGGAAGGAGGAGTTGAAAAGGATAAGGGACCCGGAGGAGTTCACCAGTGTGATAGAGGAGCGGGCTAAAACAAAATGAAATCAAAAATCTTTTATATCGCATGATAAACGTATTTTGATGTAAAATGGAAGAGGAAGGAGAAGTAGGGATAAGTTTTGAGGAAGCGATGAAGAGGTTAGAGAGCATAGTGGAAACGCTGGGTGAAGGGAATCTATCTCTGGAAGAATCGCTGAAGATATTTGAGGAAGGTACGGGACTGTGCAAGTTTTGCAATAAGAAGTTAGACGAGGCGGAATACAAAGTGGAGAAGTTGATGGAGAAGGAAGGAGGGGAGATAAGCGTGGAGGAATTCGAGGTGAAGGAGTGAATGAATATGGAAGCCGGGGCTGAGTTAGAAAAAGCATTATATTATGCGAAAGAGTTTCGTGACAAAGTTTTTGTGATAAAATTCAGTGGTGAAGTATTGGCAGATGCGGGCATCATGGACACGGTAATTTCCGATTTAGTCACGTTAAAATACGATGCCGGCATAAACGTGGTCGTTGTGCATGGCGGAAGTAAGAGAATATCTTCTATGATGGACAAATTTGGTTTGAAGGCGAGATTCATTGACGGCTTGCGAGTTACAGATGAAGATGCGCTTGAGGTTGTCCAGGCAGTGCTATCGGATTTTAATCAACGGATAGTCTGGAATATAAATCAAAGCGGGGGTAAAGCAGTGGGCATTTCCGCCGTTTCTGGCAATCTATTTACAGCCAGGAAAATACGTCCTGATTTAGGATTGGTTGGAAGCATTGACGGGGTTGATAATGAACTTGTTACGTTATTTACGCGAAATGGATATATACCCGTAATCTATCCAATAGGCTCGGACGGAGAAGGTAATCTGCTTAACATCAATGCAGACCACGGTGCGAGCGAGCTGGCATGCAGTCTGAACGCGGAGAAACTCGTCATTTTAACACCGGTGAAAGGGTTGTTACGTAATCGCAACGATGAGAACACTTTGATACCGGCATTGACGTTATCAGAGGCAAAAAACGTTCTGAAAGAGAGTTTTATAACCGCGGGTATGAAGCCGAAGATAGAATCCTGCATAACTGCGGTCGCGTGCGGCGTTAAAAGCGCACATATTATTGGATTGAAAAACCACGCGATATTACAGGAGATATTTACCGAAAAAGGCGCCGGAACGATGATAACGAGGTGAATTGAATAAGGTCAATAAAGAGTGGGGAATTCTAATTTCGGGTTTAGCGAGAGGAAAAGAAAAGGTTTAATTAAAGAAAAAGGAATAGTAATAGGAAGAAAGAAATCCATGAATAACAAAGAAAATAGCCCATTTACACCCGGTAGCCCCGTGCCTGTTGAACTTTTTGTTGGGAGGGCAGAACAAATTACCGAAATCCTTCGATACGTTAAGCAGGCCTCTTCTGGTAAACAAGAAAACGTTTTCTTAACGGGAGATAGGGGAATAGGAAAAAGTTCACTGGCATCTTTTCTTCGCTATTTAGTTGCTACAAAGCAGAATGTTCTCGGTATTCATGTTTTTTTAGGTGGAATATCTACTATGGAAGAGATGGTGCGTCATATTCTTGATCAACTATTGAAAGAGACAAAAGAGGAAGTGTGGTTTGAGCATATTTCACAATTCTTTGGAAAGTATATCAAAGAAGTGGGTCTCTTTGGTATCTCTGTTAGTTTTAACCCACCCGAGCACGATTTAAAAGATTTAGTAAGAAACTTCCCTGAGGTTCTCAACAATTTATTGGAAAAAATAAAAAATGAAAAGGCAGGGTTGTTCATTGCATTAGATGATATCAATGGATTGGTTGAGAAAGCGGATTTTGCAAATTGGTATAAAAGTTTTGTGGATGAAGTGGCAACGCACTATGAACACTTTCCCGTTTTTATTATGCTGACGGGACTACCGGAAAAACGCGATATTCTGTCCATACGTCAACCTTCTCTTATGCGAATATTCCGTGTGGTGGATATTGAAAAACTTTCTGATGAAGAAGTGGAAGGTTTTCTATCCACGGCATTTGAGAAGGTGGGCACAAAAGTTGAACCCGAGGCTATGGAACTGATGGTGCGATTTTCCAGTGGGCTGCCTCTTTTAATGCACGAGATAGGTGACGCCACTTTTTGGGCAGACGATGACACTGTGATAGACAAAGATGATGCCTTTGCCGGGATATCTAACGCAGCAGAAGCAGTGGGGAAAAAGTACCTTGACCCAAAGGTTTACAGAGGCATTCGAAGTGAGCGATATATGTCAATTCTGAGAAAACTTGGTGAGACCGGGCCTATTTCTCAAAATTTCAAAAAGAAAGATGTAGAAGCTACGCTTACCGAATCGGAAAAAAAAGTATTCAACAACTTTCTGATAAAAATGAGAGAATTGGGCATAATAGAAAGCGACTTGGAAAGTGGTAGAGGAGCTTATAGATTCGTAAATGCAATCTATCCTGTTTATATTTGGATGGAAAGCGCGAGATTTAAGGAAAAGCAAAAGAGATTTTAACATTATTTCCCGCTCTTCCTCCTTTCTCAATAGCTTTTTGCAGAGGGCAAACTTATTCTACAAATATCCCACCTCACCACTCGAATATATCTTTGCAGACGCCTTACGAGCCGCCCAGCACTGGAAATTTATCGCTACCGGCAAACTTGTTATGTGCGTATCCGCGGTTTCTATATGCACGTCAAGCGCAGTTGTTTTTCCGCCCAAACCCATAGGACCTATGCCCGTGTCGTTCACCGCATCGAGAAGCTCTTCCTCAATTCTCGCTATTCTTGCATCCTCGTTCCTCGCACCTACGGGTCGAAGCAGTGCGGTTTTCGCAAGGCTCATCGCCATATCCGCAGAGCCACCTATACCAACGCCAATGATGGTAGGCGGGCAAGGTTTCCCGGCAGCATTGAGCACCGCCTCGAGAACAAACTTCTTTATCCCTTTCACCGCTTCCTCTTCCGGCTTAGGAGTAAGCATATTAAATGCACTGACGTTCTCCGAGCCACCGCCTTTTGGAAATGCCGTTATTTCCAGTCCATCAATATCCGCCTCAAATTTATAATTTATATACGGCATTCTATCACCTACGTTCGCTGCTTTCCCACCCGCCCTTGTTATCGCATCCACCACGTTTGGACGCAGAGGGATTATCTCCGTAGCTTCCTTCACGCCCTCGCGTATGCCGCTCTCAATGTCCTGAAGGTTTACGTTGCCACTTCCGAGCTTTACGTAAAAAAGCGGGATGCCCGTATCCTGACATAAAGGTCTTTGCATCTCCTCCGCAAGCTTTACGTTCTCGAGCATCGCCTCCAACTGCACCTTTGCTATTTCATTCGTTTCGCACTCGTATGCACGAGCCAACGCCTCTTTCACATCGCCCGGAAGCGTTGTCTCCGCTCTTCTCAAAATTGTTATCGTTACGTCCCTTATCAATTCTTTCGTGTTCATTTAGTGAAGACTAAGCCAGCCACCCGTGTATAAACATAGCGATTAAATATAAAGCGAAGAAGAGAAGCACCAGCAGCACCCCGGTCCCTATGCTCATTCTCTCCATTGGTTCTTCTACTGGTCGCATCTTTACCTCCTCCAGATCTCGCTCGTAATGCTTATAGACCGGCTGAATTACCAGGTTGAAAACGAAAACAAAAGGTTTCAACAGCGCTACACCTATCATGTCCATCATCATTCTTGTTCCTCGCAGTGGATTCTTGCTGAACCGGACGAAAAAATCCGCTATTCTCAACACTATTTTCTCCACCGCAATCGCAAAACTCACTAATGGACTCTCGCATAGCCATATAAATCCTCTACCTGCCTTTCTATACAGATAATCTATGTCATACGTTATTTTCTCGTGCGGTGCAAAGTATCCTATCATGAAGAACAGAAAAACAGTCATCAGCACCAACTCTATTGAGACAAAAGTGTGCGCGAATTCGAATGCGTCGTAATGCAACGCCGCATCTCTGAAAGGCAATATCCCGTAAAGCAACTTCGGGTATACCCCAATAGCCATACAGAGAAAAGCGGTAACGCACATCGGAACGAGCATTGGTAACGGCGCTTCCTTCGCTTCTATCTCCTCATTTTTACTGAAAAATGCAAAATAAGTGAGTTTTATAAATGATATAAGCGTGCCTACCGAGCCCAACGTCAACGCGAGTACAAGGAAATGCATCCCCTCCAATTCCGCTGCATGAATTACCATCCCTTTACTTATCCATCCATTAAAGAATATAACGCCGGAGATGGAAAGAGCCGCTATCACGCACGTTATCATCGTTATCGGCATTTTCCTCGCCAGTCCTCCAAGTTCCGTGAGGTTGTTCTTCCCCGTTCTGTATATCACCGCGCCCATGCACATGAACAGCGTTGTCTTGAACAACAGATTGTTGAAGAGATGGGCAATAGATCCGTTTATCGCCATTTCTTGCGCCTCCGTAGCAATAACCCCTAATCCTATAGCGCCCATTCCCACACCTGCCACCATATAGCCCAACTGGCTCACAATGTGATAAGAAAGGAGTTTTCTCACGTCGTTCTGCAATATTGCAAATATAACGCCGTAGAGGCACATCGCGCCGCCGATGTATGCTACCGCTTCTACACCCGAGAAAGTCCTCGCAAGCACGTATATACCCGTCTTTGTCGTGAATATGGACAGAAAAATAGTGCCTGCTATGGTTGCCTTCGGATATGAATCCGGCAGCCATGTATGAAGCGGTATAAATGCTGCGTTTACCCCTATCCCTATAAGCAGAAGGAAGTATCCTATACCCGATTCTATGGGTCCTACCGTGATAACGCCTGTATTCATGTAATGTATGATTATCCCGCCGAGAAGAGCACAACCACCAAACAGGTGAAACAGAATATATCGCATCCCTGCATTTGTCGCCCTCTCTGTTCGGCTGTACCATATCAAACCAAGAGAAGAGAAAGCCATTATCTCCCAGAAGATATACAAAGTGAAGAAATCACCGGCAAATACCGCGCCTAAAGCGCTTCCCATATACAGCAATGCACATATATGATGTCCATTCTCTTTTACGGTAGATAGAGAATATAATATCGCCCCTCCTCCCGCTATGGCAAATATGTAGCCCATTATCTGGCTCAATCTATCTACATGCAGGAATATCAGTCCAAATCCGGAAACTGAAAATGACCAGGCTGTTTGTGGTTCTCTTAAAAACGCCACGCTTATCAAACCAAGCGCAGCCAGGATGACGAGGTAGAAATCCCTCACTCTACCTTTCCCGAAGAGCGGTATTAACGCTGCTCCAAAGATGAATATAAAACCCGGTGGTATGTTCGGCACACTGCTTATATCAATCATCCTGCTTCCCTTCCTTTTGTATTAAAGACAATATCTTCGCCATTACCATGAAAAGTCCA
>WJOV01000071.1 GCA_009618475.1 Methanosarcinales archaeon
CAGAAAAAGAAGATCAATTGGAAGTTTACGAGGGATAAGGCTGATAAGAAGTTGTCCAAGTATTATATCTAAGGATTAAATTGTGGAGACACTAGTATGTTCTCGAAATATTCTTTGTCACGACCGAGCAGTTTGAGTCTATATTCCGCTTCTCTTATGTAGAATCGACTATTATAGTCAGCATCTGCTTTTGGCAAACGACGAGTGATTTCTGAGATAATCAGCGAAATTGTCGCTAACCTTTGTTGACCATCCACAACGAAGTAATGTTCTCCTTGTGGAGTGCCTTCGGAAAGCACAACAGTTCCCATGTAATGACTGGAATCGGATTCAATTGCCTCGCGTATGTCTTCAAACAGATCCCTTACATTCTGACGATCCCAAGAGTATCCCCGCTGGTATTTGGGAATCTCGAAATACCTTTTGTTAAATAAATCATATACTCGATTTGTGGTCATACGTACTTACCTCCATATATATTTGCGAATCAAGTTGCCCTTTGATCATATGAACAGGCAGCCGCATTGCGTATAACTCAGGTATATCCGAACTCAATGTCGTATATACCACCATATTGGTATCATATGCAAATCCAATGTCGGATATATTCACAATAGACAAACTTTTCCCATCCTCAAAAATTCCCCTACCCATCCTTTTTTATCACCCCGCTATTAACCCCACACATATTTTACCTATGAACAAAGGACATATAAAGTTAACTTATTCCCTCAAATATTTATACCGCTCGCCAAACCAGAAAACGAACGATGAAAGGAGGATAATTACCGTCAATTCAATTAAACTCATTTTGAACTAATCTCTTTTTAGCATCGCACACGCAAAATGAATACCTCAGACTTCATAATGCCCAAGGAACGCTCGATACCCCCCTAACACAGCAACCTTACCAAAAACCGCACATAATCCTTCAAACCTCTTATTCTAACGTTTTCATCCGCACCATGCGCATTGCTCTCCATGGAACTGCCAACGCCAAAAGCACAAACCGGCTGGTTCGTTTTCTGGACGGCATAAGCGACGTCTAAACCACCCTGCACACCTGTTATCTCTTTAGAAACGCCAAAAGCGTCAGATGCCGCATCCCGCACTCTTCTCACCCATTCGCTGCTCTGCTCGGTAAACATAGGCGGGTAACCGGGTTTACAAAGCAGCTCTAACTCTATGCCGTGCTTTATTTTTATGTTTTCTACCGCATCTTCGAGCTCTTTTATCACTTCTCCTATGTCTTCCTCCGGGATATATCTCCGGTCGCCACGCAAGGTGCAACTCGGCGGTATAACATTCTCCTTTACACCTCCGTTTATCATCGTAACGTTAAAAACGGGCTTTATGTGCTTCTGACCTGTCGTTTCGGTCATGTAAGGACTGCAAGCCGCTTTCGATTCCCTATTCCCCACTTTCCTTTTCAACTCACCCAACTCTTCTATTACCAACATAGCCTTCTCTATCGCATTCACACCCAAAAAAGGAGCAGAGCTGTGGCATGATTTTCCATACACCTTTATCTCCCAGTTCATCACCCCGTTCGTTGCTACGCATATACCTTCGTTATCGCCATCCATACAAAGTAAATAATCGCCTTTTAGAAGTCCTGCATCCGCAAAGAAGCACAAACCGGAGTAGAGTCCTACCTCTTCATCCGTGGTTAACGCAATACGGAGATTATATTTACTTTCCAACCCCTGCTCATTCATCACGTTTAATGCAGTCAAAAGCGATGCAACGCTTCCTTTCGAATCCGCTACACCACGTCCATATATCCTGCCATCTTTAATCGCAAGCTCAAAGGGAGACGTGCTCCAGCCTTCTCCCGCTGGAACCACATCTAAATGCGTGTATATATCTACACTTTCCTCTGCACCAAAATCTTTAGTAGCGAGAAGGTTCACTCTCTCACCGCTAAACTCAGGACTCTTTTGCCGTGCTTCATAAACGTCCGCAGGCATCTCTATCCTTTCGCATTCGAATCCAAAATCCTCAAATACGGGAATAAGCATGTCCACTATCTTTCCATAATTCTCTCCCGGAGGCACAAACGTGGGTATCCTGACCAATCCCTCGAGACAATCTAAAAGTTCCTTTTCTTTTCTTTCCACTGCTCTCTCCAATTTTTCTTCCATCTTTTCACTATCACACCATACTCCCTATAAACTTTATGGCTAAAGAAGAAATATAAAAGGATATGCAAGAGAAATTTAGCTGCGTTGTGATTGATTGGGGGTACGCATACGACCTTTGCAGGGACGTGAGTGAAGAGATAAAGGATGCGGGATTCATGCCGGACGTTATAATTGGCGTGGCGAGGGGAGGCTGGTTTTTAGCTCGTGTTCTTTGCGATTTCTTTCTGCTTAAGGATTTGTTCAGCTTGAAGATAGAGCACTGGGGTGTAACGGCTTCAATTACGGGCGAAGCGGAGATGAAATATGGGTTTGACGATGCGGCGAAGAAGAAACTAACAGAGAAGAACGTATTAATTGCAGATGACGTGACTGACACCGGGGACAGCATAAAGCTGGTCGTTGCGCATGTGGAATCACTGGGCGCAAAGGATGTAAAAACCGCAACTTTGCATCACAAAACTTCCTCCTCTTTCATTCCCGATTTCTACGGCGAGCTTATAAAAGAATGGAAATGGGTGATATATCCCTGGAGCGTCCACGAGGACGTGATGGACCTGGTGGGGAAGGTAATTGCTAAAGGTGGTAAGCGGATGGGTTTGGCCGAACTAAGAGCGTCTATGAAGGAAGAGTTTGACTTTTACGTGCCCTATCACATTCTAAAGGGGGTTCTGGAGAATATGGAGTTTCACGGTAAGATAAAAAGAAGAGAAGAAGGCGGGAAAGGGGTGTGGCTACTGCGCTAATTCATAGTGTCTCAACGCCGAAGGACTCCAGCAGCACCTCTGTATTTATCTTCCCGCTTGTAAACGTCTTCCCGCTGTTCAGTTCGTTCACCGTAATCTCTGCGGGTGCGAACATGCCTGCATCTACCTTGAAGAAGTCAAAGCCCGCTTCCTTAAATGTCACATAGAACGGCTTCCCGTAATCCTTTGAGTTCTGCGAAGGCACTTTCTTCACGTATCCCTTCAATTCCTCCACGTCATCGTAATCCACCGCATAATACGTCCGAGCACAGTATATGATGCAATCGTTGGTCGCGCCCATGCATTTCACATCGTCACCCACAACAGGCGAGAGCGGTATAATGCCATGCGCATGTTTTATGCTGTTTATATTGAATCCCAGGGAATCGAATTTGTGAATGCCCGTTTCTACTCCTCTTGCGGATATCTGCACGGACCCGGCAACGGAAGCTGTTGGCACAACCACGATATAAAGGTCTTCCGGATCCACATGGCACTCATTCGCTATCTCCGCAGTCACTTCTTCATCCGGTATCTCGCTGCTTTCCAAAATTAATACCGCTTCTGTTATATCGTCTTCATACCCTATCTTCTCATACAGCTCCCTCGGTTTAAGGGAAAGTGCTCTCGCAGGTCCTGAACCCATACCAAAGAATTTCTTCACCTTTATCCGCCATCCTGCATATTGCGATGCCATGCAGGCGATTACTGGATGGTCGGTGACTACCTCTATCGCGGGCACGACCAATTTACCGAGGTCAAAGCTGCTGAATTTAATATCCGCGAGGTCAGCCATACATATCCTCGCCACGTATAACCCCGCTTCAAATCCCCCTTCTTCTTCCACGCCTGCATCTATTATCGTTGTCCCGTTACCCAGCTCCGCTATACCTACTTGTAACTCCTCCGAATTGTCCATCATCTCCTCAAATACATCCATTCCGTACTCATTCACGCTTATCATCATCTTCCCTCACCTTCGATATTACATTACCATGCATCTATTTATAAGAATATGATTTGTTGCTGATTGGTATTTGTATTTTTAGCTAAGGTAAAAAACAGCATCTTAAAATCCTCAACCAATACTTCCTTCATCCCGGGATTGTAAGTGGCAACTGCGGGATGATAAAGAGGCATTATTTTTTTAACGCTTGCAATCGTGCTTACAGTAAATACTTTACCGTGCATTTTACTTATCTTATCCTTCTTTAGACCGAATTTATCGAAGATATAGGACAACGAAAAGTTCCCAAGTGTAGCAATAACCTCCGGTTTAATGATTTCCAATTGCGCATCCAGATAAGGTGTGCATGCTTTTATCTCCGCTACTGCGGGATTCCTATTTCCCGGTGGTCGGCATTTTAAAACGTTGGTTATATACACCTCGCCGGCACTATCTAAAAATCTAGTGATATTTAAACTTTTCATCCTCCGCATCCGGCATTTCCATCACTTTTGCATATAGTAAACCACCATAATGTGA
>WJOV01000001.1 GCA_009618475.1 Methanosarcinales archaeon
CCCTTCTATCTCTATCATAGTCTGTTTTGGCCTTGATAAACTGCTTGTACAGTTCTTCTTCCTCTTTAAAGCGAATTGCTATATTCTTACAATCACCCATGTTATCACCTTTGTATTGTAATATAGCACCTTGCAATATTACACTTTAATATGTCGAAATGTGTTGCATATATATAAGCTTTGCGATATTTTACAATATTTTATAGCGATTTACAATATTGCATCACGCATTGTTGCGATGTGAATTAATCGACATGCATATACTCAGTCGTATCTTCCACACCTGCTTCTTTGAACCCCCTACGCCGGTGTACACACGACTCACAAATCCCACAATGCTTTTCCTCGCCGAGATAACATGAATAAGTCAAATGCAATGGCGCTTTTACTTCTATCCCTTTTCTTATTATATCGGGCTTTAACAAATCCACTAACGGCGCCTTTACCGTTGGCGGCAGAGAAAAAGAAGCCACTGCTTTCTCCAACACCGTATTATACCTCTTAACGAATTCTTTACTGTTGTCCGGATACGACCTTGCTTCCTCTGCATTGAAGCCTACGAAAATAGCCTCTGCGGAAATAACCTCTGCATAAGCACTCGCAGTCGCTAAAAGAATTAAATTCCGGCAGGGCACCCATGTAGATGGCGTCTCTTTAGCTTTATCTAAATTCACTTCTTCGCCTACCGGGACTTTTCTCGTAATATCTGTCAAAGAAGACCCACCAAGCTCCTTCAAGAAAGGTATTTCCACGAACTTCAATTCCTTCGCACCTAAATAAACGGCTATTTTCGCTACTGCTTCTTTTTCTCGCTCCTCTGCTCGCTGCCCGTAGGACGCATGAAAGAGATGCAGTTCGTATCCTTCTTGCGATGCAATTGTTGCCGCAACCGTGGAATCTATTCCGCCGGAGCATACACAAACTGCGGGTTTGGTTCTTACCATTTTGTTTAGGTTCTATTAGATTGAACTACTAAAAAGTTGTTACCTTGTACCCAGACCCCCCTACATTTCCGGTGGAATTTGCATCCTTCGATGATTCATGTCCCAGTTTTGGGCGAGCGGAAGCGAGCCGTAAACAGCGTGTTATTTGAACGCTTGAAGCAAACCTATCAGAACATTCCTATCAAAAGATGTAAAAAAATGACAATGACAGCACCGATGACGCCCCCGATCGCACATATCAGGATGACCACCCATGTGTATGCGATCTTCAATCCAAAGATGAGGTTTGCAGCTAAAAGAACGAGCAAACCCAAGATCGAGTTTACGATGATATGCTTGATCATCTTGAACACGAGGTACACCACGATTACCATTACAATTAACGCAAAAAGTATAAACAGTTCTGCTAACATAAAATCCCCTCCCCTTTCAACCATCTCGCGGTCCCATACTCCGTTTCAGCCTCTTGTTGCTCTATCTTCATAATTTCATTCATGGTTTTTACCGCCTCATCTGGAATTGTTACAACATAATACTGAAGTTTCAGAGTATAAAAGCTTTCTGATTTTTTCAAATGAAAGTATACCCCCCCCTGCTTTAAAATACGATGTATTTCTGATATTACATTTACCAGTCCGTCGGCGATGTACTGAAGACCAAAAAGTAAGGCAAGGTCAATGCTTCGGTCTGGCAGTCCGGTATTAGATGCATTTGCAAGAATCGGCGTAACATTCTTTATTCCACCTCTCTCAGTTTTCTCTTTAACTTTTTCTATTGCAAGTGGATGTACATCTACCGCATAAACAAAGCCTTCTTCTCCCACTATTTTTGCCGCAGGGATTGTAAAGAATCCTGGACCACATCCAGCCTCCATTACTTTTTGACCCAGCTTTAGTCCGGCTACTTTTAAAAGCTTGTATGGATTTCTAAAAATCAGGAGAAGTGGATTGTCATGCATCAAAGAGATTATTCTGAAAGCAAAATTCGAGTGATGATGTCTTTCTTCAATTTTATTGCTCATTTCCTCCGTCTCCTTTCATTTATGAGTGTCGCACGGTCTTTAAAAAATTTTCCAATAGTCATCCTATAACGTTTCGAGCGTATCTGAAGTTCCCCGAAGGTGGAATTTTGGTGGAGTGCCGAAGGCACGAAGCCAGATACGCTCTGTTATCTGCTGTGGGGTCATATATATTCGACCAATTGTCGGTGTAACTTAACCATAGCTAGTGTATCTTGCTTGCAATATTCTAATAGATGATTTTTTATGGTCTCAACTTCACTATTACCATATTTACCTTGGGCCAAACATGCAAAGGTCGCCATAGCTTCATCACCGTTTCTAATTTCCAACCCCTCGTATGACATCTCAGGAACTAATGCCGGAAGAGTTCTCTTTATCGAGGTACTCCCATGAAAATCTGGATGGTAAAAGTTCTTTCTTATGATCGCCTCTAGGTCTACAATTCTATTAATCAGCGAATTTAATTCCCCCGAAATATCAGGAAATCGCCTTGCTAAATTGTTTATCGTAGTCTTTTCAAAACCCGAATATGTGATTATACTACTTTCTCCCTCCTGTTCTTTGATTAAATGCTTAACGAGTTCCCTTCTGTCATCTTTAGTTTCGTCAGCCAGGAATTCAAAATGGTCAATTACATTTCCGGGGGCAGAGCATTTATGTATAGAATACTGTGTTACAATAGAGGTATATGGGGGCATATCCGGGTATAGTGGAATTGCTGTTTGGGTGGTCTCAAAATCCAAATAATAGGCAGGCCATACGATTGCGTTTAGTTCATTTCTTAACTTATCACCAACAAATAAACTGTTCGATTTTACGTAATTCTTGACCCTCAATTGATTTTCGGTCAATGTAAAATTATCTGGAATATCCTCTATCTGTACAATTCCCTGCGAAAGTAAATCTTTGAATTTGGGTTGACTCAATCTAGTATCGAAAATGTGATTTTTAATATCTTTCCCAACACAATCTTTGAAGAGTGGACATTTCTTGCACGTGAATTGAAGTTTGGCTTCGGGTTTTGTTGATGCTCTTGTTATTTGCTCAATTTCGGAATAATAGGTTGTAAATTGCAACATTCGCCCTATAACTTCTTCCGTGTGGTCTATTTCCACGAAAAGGTTATCGTTAGCCATTCCCAATCGAAAATCTCTGGAAATCAACATCAAAGAGATTTTAGAGATCTTGTAATTTGATAGATTGAAAATCAATGCAGTATATGCCATGTCGTCTATGAATTCTTCTTTATCGTTTACACCGGATTTTACTTCAATTATGTGCCAGATATCATCTTCTCTTCTCAATATATCCACCCTAACTGCAAGGCTATCAACGAGAAATGCACCCTCGAAAATAACAAAAACATTCGGATCGTTCATCAAACTTTTTGTCCTTTCGATGGCAGAGGTCATATCCCTCTCATCAACCAATATTCCATCGGGATATACTTCCCGCACCCTTCTCCCAACCTCCATACCTTGCTCTATTCTAAATCTCTCACCCTTAGTGAGCTTACGGGTGACCTCCTCCCGTTTCATTCTCATTAACCATCCAAAACTAGGGCAGGCAAGGGTGTTCAGGAACATCTGTTTGGTGATGTTTCGCATGTTCTTTCCTCCTATTTATTCCACAGTGCAGATAACTACTTATATCCACATTGCGTATATATCTCCCTATGGTTAGTTAAACCTCCTTAATATTTTTTACTTAAGAATTATATAAATCCATCGTAAGAAACAACCATGAGTAGCACCATGACAAAAATACAAATCCCCTACGGCTCCAGGCTGATGGACGTGGACATAGAAGGTAAGCTATTAGCCCCCAAGAGCGGTAGAAGCAAAGCTAACTCCAAAGAGCAAGACGTGATAAAACATGCCCTCGAAAACCCCAGCGGCACAAAAAAGCTGAGTGAAATAGTGAATGCGAAAAAGAACGGTAAAATAATAATCGTTGTCGATGACCACACACGAGACGCGCCTACCGAGAAAATGCTCGATGCCTTAACAGAAGAAATGGGCGAAGAGCATAAAGAACATGTCACGCTGCTCGTGGCTTGCGGCACACATTCGCCACCGGCAGAAGAAGAATTAAAGAGGATACTTGGTAAGCATTTTTATCAATTTAACGTATTGATTCACGATTGCGATGCGAAAGATCTGGTGTATCTGGGCACGACAAGCAGAGGGACATCAGTGACGTTAAACAGGAACTACGTGGAAGCGAACATAAAGATTCTAACTGGCGACATAACCTTACATTATTATGCAGGGTTCGGTGGCGGAAGAAAGAGTATCCTTCCGGGTATATCATCACGAGAGGCGATAAAAAATAATCACGCGCTTCTGGTGGATGACCATGCGAAAACTGCAAACATAGAAAATAACCCCGTGCATCTGGATATGTCAGAAGCGGCATCCTTTGCACCTCCAGATTTCGTGATAAATACAGTCGCTGATGGAAACGGTAATTTGGTAGATGCATACGCAGGTGATATGACCGCCGTGTTTCTTAAGGGTGCTGAGGTTGCAAAAGACCTGTTTTGCCGTGAAACTGGCGTTTTATTTGATATTCTGGTGGTAAGCGCCGGTGGATTCCCAAAAGATAGAAACCTGTATCAAGCGACAAAGGCAGTCGAGAATTGCTATCGAGCAGTAGTCCCGGGCGGTAAGTTGATTTTAGTCGCAGAATGCCGAGAAGGAATCGGTGACATGTATTTCGAGGACTGGATGAACGAATACGCGAGCTATGAAGAAACCGAAGGTGCCATCAGAACAAACTTTGTGCTCGGCGGGCATAAAGCGTTTTATATGAGGAAGGTAATGAAACGAGTCCACCTGTCCATTGTTTCTGTACTCAACACGCATATTCTAAATAGATGGGGAATAAATGCCTACAATTCTGTTTGGGAAGCAGTTGAAGAAGAAAAAATGAATATAAAAGATAAGGTTAAAATAGGTATAGTTAAAAATGGTTTGGATACTTTATTAGTTCCGACGACAAAAATAGATAAAGGAGGAAACAAGGATAAGCAGCAATGGCAAATCTTTCGAAACAGAAGAGGATAGCAGCACAGGTGTTAAAGGTCGGCGTGGGACGGGTTTGGATAGACCCCGACCCTGAAGTTACAGGGGATATAGCAGAGGCAATAACGAGAGCGGATATTCGAGGGATGATAGAAGAGGGTATCATAAAAGAGAAGCAGAAACAAGGTGTAAGCAGGGGAAGGGCGAGAGAGCGAGCGATGAAAAAAGCACTTGGGCGTAGAAAGGGACATGGTTCCAGAAAAGGTGCAAAAGGTGCGCGAGGGGGCAAGAAAAGACGGTGGATAACTAAGATAAGGGCTTTACGTAGAAGATTGAAAGAGCTCAGGGATGAAAGTTACGTTGACAGAACTACGTATCGTAAGTTATACAATAAAGCGAAAGGCGGTGAATTCAGAAGTATCGCACATTTAAATGATTTTATAAAAGCGAATGGACTACTAAAAGTGGAGGAGGCTAAGTAGAATAGTATGACGAGAAGAACAAGCGCAAGCGGTCCAACTTACAGGGTTCCGTTTAGAAGGAGAAGGGAGGGTAAGACTGACTACCGCCGAAGACTGAAACTATTACTCAGCAGAAAGCCAAGGGTAGTAGTGAGAAAAAGCAATAAATACGTCCGGATACAACTGGTTTCCGCTGATACACGCGGTGATAAAACATTTGTCGCGGCTATATCTTCTGAACTTGGAAGATACGGATATGAAGGAGGAAAATGTAACACGCCCGCAGCTTATCTTACGGGATTGTTATTTGGCAAGAAGGCAAAAGAAGCGGGATTTGACGACGCTATACTCGACATTGGACTGCATACACCTGTTCATGGCTCTAATGTGTATGCGGCTTTAAAAGATGCTCTCGATTCCGGGATGACCATACCTCATGACACCGCTGTCTTCCCCCCGGATGAGCGTATTCGTGGAGAACATATCGCAACGTTCTTAAAAGACAGTTCCATCTTAGATAATTTCGACAGTGTGAAGGAGAAGATAAAGGCAGAAGAGGAAGGAGGGAAAGAGCATACGGCAGCATGAGCGGAAAAGCAGGTTGGAGAAGAAGGGAAGAGGAATGGACGCCTGTGACAAGGTTGGGCGTACTGGTGCAAAATGGAGAAATAAAAAGCATAGAAGAAGTTCTTCGGTCTAGATATCCATTGCGGGAGCATCAAATTGTGGATGCTCTTCTTCCTGACCTCAGTGAGGAGGTCCTGGATATAAACCTTGTCCAGAGGATGACCGATTCGGGAAGAAGGGTTAAGTTCAGAGTGTGTGTAATTGTAGGGAATCGAGAAGGGTATCTTGGCATAGGATTGGGTAAAGACGTTCTTGTCCGCAATGGCATTACGAAGGCGGTAAGAGCAGCTAAATTGGACCTCGCATATATCGAGCGAGGATGCGGCTCCTGGGAATGCGACTGTAACGAGAAACATTCCCTGCCTTTCAAGGTGATGGGGAAATCAGGCGGTGTTGAAATAACGTTGAAACCTGCTCCAAAAGGGCTCGGGCTCGCTGCCGGAGATACGCCGAAGAAGGTATTGGAGTTTGCGGGTGTTAACGATGTGTGGGCAAAGACAAAGGGTAAAACGAGAACCACGTTTAACTTCGCACTTGCAACTTACGATGCTTTACGGAGAACGGCTTTAGTAAAAACTTTGAAGTGAAAAGAAAAAATGTATGCAGTAATAAAGCTAAGAGGGAGTGTAAGTATAAGACCTGAGATAAAACATACGTTAGAGCTTCTTCGATTACATAGAGTGAACCACTGTGTAGTAGTAGAAGAGAATGCCTATTACAAGGGAATGATAAGGAAAGTGAAGGATTACGTTGCCTGGGGTGATATTTCCGAGGATATGCTTGAGGTCTTATTTAAAAAAAGGGGTAGGTTAGAAGGCGGTAAAAGATTAACCGAAGAGTATTTACGCGAGAATACTTCTTTTGACTCGATGAAAGAACTTGCTCACGGTTTGTATGAAAGTAAGACGAAGATGAAGGATTTGACGGGAGTCAAGATAAAACCCCTTTTCAGGCTTCATCCACCAAGAAAAGGGCATAAAGGTATAAAACGGAGCGTTAAACAAGGTGGCGAACTCGGCTATCACGGCGATAAGATAAATGAGTTGTTGGTTAAGATGCGGTGAAAGATAATTTCTCTGGTTTAGCATTAACAAAAATCCCATTGTAATGGTAATGTTTATATATCAAAATAGCCATTATAATGGTGATGATGAGTTCTGAAGTTGGACAAAGGATAATCAGGATATTGTATGACCAAAATATATGGTGGTCCACACAAGCAGTGCCAAATACGCTTTCTAAACCTTTCAAAAGGCGAGATTTTTATGTTTTGAAAGATAAAACTGTAACTTTAACCTCTTTCCGTAATAGGTTCTTCGGGTAGTTTGTGTTCTATCTTTTCCTGGACCTTTTTTGATTTTGGGGGTATTTCTGCCGATTTCGTTTTTTTTTTCTTTTCAAATAGATGATCATAGGCAATATCTACCATTTTTCTAGTGCTTTTAAGAAGTTTTTGTCATCCATCTCTTTGAATAGTCCCCTTTCATATCTTTTAAGAGCTTCTTCAGTTCTTTTACCGAAGATTATGTCTTCACGTAGAGCTTCATCTAAGTCGCTGATTTTTTTCAGGATCAATTGCCCCTCATTCTCAATGATAACTAGTTTTTCACCTTCGTGAATGTTGCTCCTCATTCCAGCAGGAATTACAACTTGCCCTTTTGAGCTCATTTTTGTTATAGCAATCTCCACGATACATCACCAAAATAATATTAGTCTTACGTCATATATAAATAAATCATTCGCTTTTTCCAATTTTGGTAAACCGTAAAAAATAAAGAAAGAGCAGAGCTTTTAACTTATTGGAAACTGCAATTTCTCTGTAGGACTCGTCCCGATGCCGACGTTGCCTGATTGATCTATCACCATTCGAGCTGGGTACGTTGGATAAGTGGGATAGGGAGGAAAAGCTACATTTTCTGTGGAAAAAATTAATCTACCATTAGCAGCCCTGAGAGTAACATCACCCGGTTGAGCATCTATTGACCACGCACCCGGATTAGTAGCTTCACCAAACGCACCGACCTCCTTGCCTGATGAATAAAAAGCATCAAACCAGGATCATCATTAGATGTAGCTGCCTGAATTACCATGCCCGCGGCACTAGTAAAAGCCCATTGAGAAGTTTTTAAATGTAGTCCAATATTACCTATCGGGTCCGTCGTCCCGATGCCAACGCTGCCCGGAACAGACAGATTGCCAGAATCAGTAATCTGGAAGCCCCAACCACGCAGAGTAGGAGGAGGTCTTTCGACCTCCGTCCCCTCATCGAACCGCACGTACGGATTTCCCGTATACGGCTCTCCGATGGCGTTGCCCCATTACAGGGAGTGAGATCAACCTTCTCTTCTCACCAACCTCCAACAGGCTGTTTCATTACCCAATCCATTTCAGTAATCGGCGCAGCATCGTTCTCATGAATCTACTTCCGCCAATCACCTACTTGATTTGCGCATCTTTCTCACCCATTGTTCGGTTTCGCCAAAGCAGGACCCCTTCGCATAGTCGGTGTTTTATCCTCCCGGCTGTTGCCAGCCATTCACCGGCGCCGACATCACCGCTACTATGTAAACTTTTTAAAAAAGTTTAATCAAAAACGCTTCGCAGTCCGTCCGACTTCTCGCATCGCATCATCCTATCACCCCGCAAATAGCTCCTTTTTATCTGGGGGTCTTTTCATTCACAAAAATCTCTAAGCCCCAACCTATCCACCTCGGAATAAAGAGTTTGTCCCATAATTAGATATTTTGCGAAATGGAATGCTTATTTTTGGTTATAAAGCCCTACCTGAGCTTCTTTTTGTTGAGCTTTTGAATTGTGAGGAGGCCTCTTTATTCCGAGTGTGGAGTGTTTTTGGTTTTTGTATATCATCTCCAACTTCTTACACATCTCTTCCGTAAGTTGTTCGTAACACCATGCGGTGAAGTTGTAATCATCTGTAAATCCAAAATCACTCATCCGATCGATGTTTGGTATTGTCTCCCCATATCTATGTTCGCTCATAGAATCAGCACCTTTGTAATATTTGTAATCATCCACCAGCGTGCCTCCAATCATGTGATGCAACTCGTGTAATATTATGCATGTCCCACCGGGCATATCAGGTCGCCAACCCGGTTCCGACCACCACCATGCGTTATATGGAGCGGAAGAAATTCTTTTGTTGTTAAGCCCATGTATCGGTCCCCATGTTCCTCCGCCCCAGCAAGGTTTATCCCCTTCTTTAAATTTCCATAACAAAAAATAGCCTAAACATGCTAATGGTAGTTGCTCCTCATGCCCCATACTTCGCACATTCCAACCCGCGAGAAAACAACATCGGTCTTCCCCTGTTCCCCAATAAGTAAATTCCGTCGCTTCGGGAAGTCGAACAGTTATCGCTTCAAACGTTGCAGGGATATGTTGATTTACAAAAGTGAGTGCTTGCTCTGTGTATTTGCTTAGGTCATCTGTTTCGTTGAATATAACAAATGCTATGTCAATTTCGGGCATTGTATGCTCTAACCTGATAGCAGGAATCCAGTCCTCATATCTTCTTCCATTTGCGTCCGTGAACTCGGTGCAAGTGATTGTTCCACCTGTTACATTTGCTATGTGTTTGTGAATTATTTGAGGATAAGAGCCTGTGCAAATGGTGTAGTTGTAGGTTTCGTTTGCTACGAGCGTGAAAGTTTTATTGAAAGAGATGTTGTGCCAATTCCCCACATAACCCTTCCAGTGTGCTTCTACTCCTCCCCACGATGAGTTCCATATCCTTGCATATTCAGTATGCCCGCCTGTTCCTGCACAGGGATAGGTATACATCTTAAAGACAGTTATCGTTTGATTTGGCTTTATTGTTCCATTGTGAGTGCCGAAAATGCTCGGGTAGGGATTTGATGGGGCGCTTGTGTCGAATACTGGCACCGGGGTTGGTGTTGGCGTTGGCGTAGGTGTTGGTATTACGCCAACACAATGTTGAGGTTCACCAGCTCCACCATCATTATCATAAACTCAGCCGACATCGGTTATCACCATATCGTTACCCCCATTCGCCGCTTTAAAATCATTATAGTTCTTACCATCTGACGTAATCGGAACTGTATCTTTACCAACGAGATGTGCTACATACAACGCGTTTGCAACATCACCTGTGGGACCGGTATGTGAAATCCCATCCGCATCGGTGTATAAAATCCCAGAGGGTTGATAGCAATCCGCACTTCCCGCATGCACCGCAAGCCAATCCTTCCCGCTAGGTGTTAGCATCGCCGTAGTCGGTGACGTTAATAGAAAAAATAATGCTAACACCAACAAAAGGTTTTTAGTTTTCATTTTTTTCTTTTTCACCCCTTTTTTTTACCCTTCCTTTTATTTCTAGCCCCAACCTCTCCACACCCGCAATGAAAAGTGGGGCATCCGCTTTGTCGCATCTGTTTCATTTTAAAATCTCAACCCCCGAATTGTTTTGGCAAGTACCTTATTATAAGAATCCTTTGCTGTTCTAGCTTTTTGTTCTGCTTCAATTATATCTTTAACTTTACCTTTAACTACCGTATTTTCAACCAGAGGTTGAAGTAAACTCATAAGTTTTTTAACTTGTCTTCTGAATGGGATTTGGCCAATTCCCAATTCCCACCATATAGCACAAATCTCCCATTTCTGGGTTCTATAGATAGTTTGTATTTGTTCTCTCCATACAATTCACTTGTCACAATCTCAATAATACCGACTACAATATTTTTTTTAGGCATAATGGATTCCTGTGGATCATAATTCCCACTATCTCGAAATGACAAACCTAAATCCACTTTATCAATTGTTTGTGTGACGATTGAAGTTAATTCTGTATTAACCCGCTCATATAGCCTATTATAACTATCAACCGCTTTTTCTGCTTTTTTGTAGAGAATTTGCCCTTTTATCACATAGTGCCTGGACCAGTTGACTACTTTAAAAAACATCGCCCATTCTTGGTCATTTTGCTGTGGGCACCTAAATCCTTCATTGTCAAACTCAAATTTAATAACGTTTGGCTCTAACCAGTTTTTATATATTTCTTGGAAGCGTATACGCTTCCGAATCCAGAGGCTAGTAAGAGTCGTCACTATTACCCCTCCTATCGCCGCAAATACAAGAATAAACAGTAGGAAATTCCCTGCCCAAGTCTCTAAAAAGAATGTTTTTAGCCAATTTATTATATAACCCATCGCTGTTACTTCTGACTGTGTTGTTATATTCGTTGCATTCTCTATCATCTATTCTCTCTTCTTTTTTTCTTCCAAATCCAAGCCCCAACCACTCCACACCCGATTAAAATCGGGTGCATCCCTGTTGTTTCATTTACTCCTTCTCAAAAGATAAGCTACGGCTAATAATGCCACAACTGCTGGTATTATTTGAAAAGCCGGAATTGAAGTAGTTGGAGTGGGTGTTGGTGTAGGAGCAACTAATGGATTTGGATCTTTTGAGTCCCAAATACCGTCTCCATCCGTATCAACGTTAAAAGGGTCTGTTCCAGCTCTTCTCTCTTGCTCATCATCCCATCCATCGCCATCTGAATCTGGTATTGGTGATACATAAAAAATAATATCCCCCGGATGATGCCGCTCCCCGTTAATATCACTCGGATGCCACTCCCCACCATAACAGGTCCGGATAATGAGTCTATAATATCCTGGTTCCTTTGGGACAAATTTATCAAATTTAAAAAAGCCACTTTCATCACTCCGAATTTGATTAGAGGATATTTCCAAATCAGCTTTATAAATGCTGAAATGTATGAAGTCTTTAGAAACATAACCATTTCCTTCCCAAACAGTTGTTGCCGTAGTACTTTCTTTAAGCATCTGCACACGTACAGAACCTTCTATTGCTACAGGTTTACCAACCACAGCCCTTTCCGAAATAATTTTTGGAGAGGTATAAGATAATAACTTCACAAATTCGTATCCTTCGCGTTCGAGTGTTTCTATTTCTTCGCGTGAATAAACTTTTCTTGCTTCGGCTACATTAGCTATCATCATTAAAAATAACATCAATAGTACCAAAATCACTCCTATTTTCCATTTCATTCTTAGTTCCACTATGATACTATTTGCTATTCTTCTTTTTCAACACAAATATATATCCACGGTTCGTGGTTTTCTATTTTCTTTCTAATTTCATCCAATAAATCGGCTAAGCTATTATAAAACTTTGCTTTAGCTTCTGTTTCTTCATCTTCCATGTCCCTATCGCCTCCTTATCAGCCCCAACCATGCCACACCCGATTAAAATCGGGTGCATCCATGAGCCACAGAGGCGGATCGCTGATGTGAAAATGTTCACGGGAAGCCACGACTAAAACTATGCCATTTTAGCTTTTCTGTTTCTATTATCTCCCGCATGTCTTCAATGGATCCTCTATCTAGGGCATCCAAAATATTTTCATAGAAGTCATCCATTAATTTTGGGAGTTCCTCATGTACCGCTCTATAAAATCCTTTCTGTATGCTTCTGGGAAGTTCTGAAAGTATTTTCTCTCTTTCCGCAGGTGGAACAATTACAATACTTTGTTTGATTTCTTTTAAAAACTCTTCGCCTTGAACCACATCGTTTTTAAAGAAATCAAAATTTTCTAACGAATCAATTATGCCTGTGGCAGCGTTAATACTTTCTTCTGAAAGCTCGTTTGACTTCTGCAATTCCTCCTTTGAGAGTTTCCCGATAATTTTATCTCTCGAAGCGCCTAAGTGAGAAAATATCTCGTTCAAATCCATAACCATTGAAGACATATCCCTGTTTTTACTTACTCTGGCAAGAATTAATAGGTTAGTACGTACCTCATTAAATGCTGCAATCCCCCCATCCTCAAATGCTTTTCTTTTTCCATCTTTAAAAATTTGTGTCAACAAATCTTTTACTGTCATCTCAAACATACTGCTATCCCTTCCCTTTTCATTATTCATGGTATTGACCTCCAGTTGTATCTATAGACAAGACCTCTTTATAAATATTTTGTTGATCATGGATAACCTCTTTCAATGCATCTTTGGGTAAAGGTTCTATATTCGACTTCACTTCAAGAGGGGCACTTCTTACTGCATACTGGGCTACATCTTTAAGTTCAATCTCATGAACATAGGGGAAGGGAAGTTCAATTTTTGGTTCACCTTTAGTTATCTTTTTGAGTTCAATTTCAGTGGAAGGTGGAAATAAGGAGGTAATAGGTTTAAAGGGTTCAACTTTTAATTCGGATCCAATTTTCTTCGACTGCGCTAAACTCCCATACACGTAAAATTCCGCCTTCATTGACTCAGGCTTCTCTGCGAACTTATCTGACATCGCTTTCATGAAACTATGTTGAACATCTCTATATCCTTCCTTTTTGGGGTATTGCAAGCCTATTTCATGAATTGGTTTAGAAATATCAATTTCTAACTTCAAAGAAGGCGTAATAGTACCTATTCCAACAAATCGTAAAGGCTTTGAAATGGGTGCTATCTTATGGCGAGATGCTAAAGATTTTTTCAGTTTTAGTTTTAATCTCGTCTGTTCGGCTCTCATTTCCCAAAAACTTGAAGGAGATGCCAATACACCCCATTTCTCTCTTGGAACCTTTTCGGCTGCTACCAAGTATACTTCTGCTACTTTTTCATAAAGTTCCATTAAAGCTTCAAAATTTTCATTTTCTATTTGCTCCTCTATATCTTTGCCCATCATCTTAACAATTTCGTGTACCCGCGATAATGCATCAGCCGTGGATAGCGGTTTCATCTTTCTTAAAGATGCTATCTCACTTTCTATTTTTGATATATTCATCACCATTGCCTTCATACACCTCCTAAACCCTTTATCATTTTATTTATACTATCATCATAGATATTATATAACTTTAATGCATCATCAGATAAAAGTTTAATTGATGCTTTAAATTTATTTATGTCTCTTACTGGCAATAACGTATCTGCGGCATTAAAATTATCATTGAGAGAAGTGGCAATAACTGTTATTTGCCCTGCATCATGAGCATCCAAATAGTTTATTCCCCCTAATATTATCTTAATATTCTTAGCTTTAGTACGCTTTATCTCTTCAAGCTTATCTTCTAGAATGAACCATTTTTCACTTTTTTGCTCAGAAAGGTCTTCAAAATTGTTTTGGATATACTCTCTGAGTTTGTCAGAACTTGAATATATCTCATAAGCGTTCAAATAATACTTTTTATAACCTTCTAAAATATCACTAATCTTTTTCACATAAACTATTTTGTCTGAAATATCACCAACATCTTTCTTAAGTTGTTCTAATTCTTTTCCTTTGACATGCCACTTAAATCGCAGGTTATCGATTGTTTCTATGACCTTTGATAAGCCTGTACCTATTCCTACGATGTCCGCAATCAACGCAAGTATATTTATTGCCATTTTAAACCTTCTATTATTATTGTCATCATTGTGTTATTTAAAACTTTTGTTTTTTTGCTTTTTGCTGTCACACTATTCAAGTCA
>WJOV01000022.1 GCA_009618475.1 Methanosarcinales archaeon
AAAGTATATCAAGGAGCCTGGGTGACATTTTAAGAAAGGAACCGGTTGAGAAGGAACGATTTGGAGGGATAAAGGATAAAATTAAGGGCGATATAAAAAAGTTTCATTCGTTTATCCGTGTTAAGAAAAATTAGGTGAATCTACAAATCCTTTAAGAGGTGAACATTCTAACTTCATTTTTTTTTACAACGTTTGTAATAAAATTATCATTAGCGTAACTTTTAAATACTATACCGGAATCTTTTATTATAGTGACGTAAAAAATGGCAAAAGGTCTTGATATAGGAACCATGAACATAATCTGTTCGGAAAGAGAGGGGGACGATGTAATTTTCACACAGCAGAGGAATGCATTTCTGGAACTTGAGTCGGGCGACCTCACGAAGACGATGTTAGATAGTTCAAAAGTGCTTTACATCGAGAAGGACGACAAGATTTTCGTATTGGGCGAGGAGGCATTTAAATTCGCAACCATATTCGGGAAAGACGCGAGAAGACCGATGAGGTTTGGTATAATAAGTTCTAATGAGAAGGATGCGATACCCATGATAAAGCTGATAGTGGAGCGGGTTTTAGGAAAGCCAAGTTATAGAAACGAGGTACTGTGCATTTCATCGCCAGCCGACCCAATAGATTTAGATATGAACACATTGTATCACAAGAAGATGATGGAAGCGCTGGCAAGGAGAATGACTTACGAAACGCATGTGATTGACGAGGGGTTGAGCGTGATATATTCAGAGCTTGCGGATTACGACTTCACGGGATTGGGGATAAGCATTGGCGCGGGTCTCACAAACGTTACGCTCGCATATTTAGCCACGCCAGTGATGTCATTCAGTATAGCCAGAGGTGGAGATTGGATTGATGAGCAGGTTTCGATTACAACGGGGTTGCCAAAGGACCATGTATGTGCGACAAAGGAAAAGGGCTTTAAATTGGACTTGGAGGTGGAGTTTGGAAGTTCTGAGGGTGCGCTCTCCATTTATTACGATGCTTTGATAACGTATGTCATAAAGAACCTGAACAGGAAGCTTGCAGAGATTACACCGCCAAAAGTGGAATTCCCGGTTGCACTTGCGGGAGGAAGCGCCATGCCCGATGGATTTTCAAAGATGTTCGAGCGGAAATTAAGAGAGGCAAAGCTCCAGATTGACATATCGAAGATAAGACTTGCTAAAGAGCCGTTGTATTCGGTTGCAAGGGGCGATTTAATAGCAGCGAGAACACAAGAGGGTGAAGAGGTGGAGGAAGGTAAAACAGAAGAAAGCACAGAATGAAGCATTGTTTATTTTGCATTTTTCAATTTGCATTCTGCATTTTGCATTGAATTGCTCGAAATCCATAAGATTTTGAGCAATTACTTCTACTGCTTGCTTCGCCAAAATATATATTGTGATAGAATAAACATTATTATAGGGGAGAGAGGAAGGGCGGCTGCCGGTCTTCTTTAGTAAGAAGGCTGAGGAAAGTCCCTCCACCGCAAAAACACGAATGCCGAGAGGGCATAAGGCGAGAGTCCTGGCTCTGGTATAGAAACGATACCGTGCCATACTAAAGCGATGATTTCGTAAGGATGAGGTCGTATGGTTACGGATGGAACGACCAACCTCGTGGGTGCAAGCCTCAGGAAGGCGCAAAGATAAATGCTGCCGAAACAGAAGGGGGCTTACTATCCTCACTCCCCCTCAAGCCCTGTAAGGGGCATTTTTGAGGACAGGATTTTTGTCGCACTGCTTACCTTCTTCACAGCTAAACAGCCATGAATGCTCCGCCGGGGATTTGAACCCCGGTCGTGGGCTCGAGAGGCCCGCATGCTTGGCCGAACTACACCAGCGGAGCTCACTCTTTAACCACCCAAAATTTATAATTTTATTGTTCCGGTTTTCCAAGCGCAATAAACGCATCGCATACCTCATCCGGGTCGCCACGCATCACTATCTCGCCTTCGTCAATCATTATCGCTTCGTGTGTAAGCTCCCGAATTACATCGAGCTGATGACTTACCACCAATATGGTGGTGTTGAATTTACGATTCAGCTCTTTAATTGAGTTTGCTATTTTGCGCATCGAAATCGGGTCGAGGTCACCAAAAGGCTCATCCAAAAGGAGAACTTCCGGTTTTGCTGCCATCAGAACCGCGATTGCCAGCCTGACGTGCTCACCTGCACTTGCTTCGCCGTTGTGACGCTCGAATAGTTCTTCCGGCAGGTTAAGAGCCTCGAGGAAAGGTTTAGCCGCTTTAAAAGCCTCGGCTGGTGGAAACTTCGGGAATAGCTCGTCGAGTATATCCATGCTGAGACCTACCTCTTCGAGCTTCTGCTTTGCTTCTAACTCCGACATGTCTGCAATCCTGAGGAGGGCATCGAACGTTACATCGCTTATTCCGAGCTCCTTCGCGGTATCCAGTGCCTGTCGCACCATCTCGAGCTTCTTTATCCCAAGCTTTTGTGCGAAGGCATCCTGAACGAGTTGATATGGAGGGAGCGTGAACTCTTGATGCAAGATACCTAATTTGCTTCTCGCCTCTATTGCTCTTCTACTACCGATTGCAGCAATATTAGCGAAGTCAACCGTGCCTATCCGGTACAACACGTATCCCTTATCCGGCTGCTCAATACCAGAAAGTAATCGCATCAATACTGTCTTCCCCATCGCCGAGGGTCCAATTACGCCCAGTATATCGCCTCTTGGTATCTTTAAGTTTATATCCGGCATCTCTATCGTTTTTATCAACGTGTTGCTCGTGTATATCACATACTTCTTCCATACGCCGTCAATATCAATCATTGTGTCGCGTTCGTCTTTTATAGGTGCCAACGGCTTTATCGGGTCGAGCTGTGCTATGAATTTCCCGGTTATCTCCTCTACCGCGCCTTCATCAATTATTCTACCTTTATCTATCCAGATAAGCCTGTCTGAAAGGTATCTATGCACTTCCGACATGTGAGAGACGAGCAAAACGCTGATGTCCATCGCTTCATTTACGCTTTTCACACTCTCAAGCAGTTGTTCGCGAGATAACGGGTCGGTCATCGTGCTTGGCTCATCTAACAGTAATAAAGAAGGTGATTTCGCAAGCTGACGTGCAAGCAAAACGCGTTGCTTCTCGCCACCGCTTAAAATAGGGTAAAAATATTTGTGCTTCTCTCGCAGCCCAACGAGGTCAAGTATTTCAAGCGCCTCCTCCTTTAACTCTTCGTATTCGTCCTCAATCTCCGGTATTTCCTCAAACCCCGTTTGCACTGCTCGCAGTCGTAATATGATGTTATTCAACACTGACTGGTTCCAGAGTGCAAAGGAACGCTGAAGGTGAAATGCAGTCTTTTTTTGCAGCTCTCTGAACTTCGAGTAAGGTGAGTCGGGCATTACTTTAACGCCTTCCATCTCTATGACCCCTGCATCGAACTTCTCGTAACCGCGAAGCATGCGAAGCAAAGTCGTCTTTCCAGCACCGCTCTTCCCGATTACTCCCAGCACCTCGCCCTTTCCTATCTCAAAGGATACATTGTCCAGCGCTACCACTTCTTTGCTAATTTCCGGTAATTCGTATCTCTTACACAGCCCGTCAACACGCACTATTTCTCCCATTTTCAATCGCCTCTTGATACATTTATTAGACTACAATATAAACATAAAACTTTTTTTGAACTTGTTTACCGCGGAGCCCGCAGAGAACACAGAGAGCAGAAAAATCATTTATCTCATCTCAGTCAGCGCTCTCCGTGATCTCGGCGGTAAACAAATACTTCTTTTTTACTTATAAAAATTCCTTGACTCTAACTGAAGCCATCAAATAATCCACCAGCACCAGAGCAACCATCGCTTCAGGGGTCATGCCTGCCCTTTATCCTTATTTCCACTTCCTCCATCTTCTCCATATCAACGCTTCTCTGTGGTTTTGAAATAGAAGCAGTGGGCTTCACCGCAATTCTACATATTATCGGCTCTCCAGTTGAGATGCCACCTAAAATCCCGCCTGCGTTGTTCGTTCTCGTTCTTATCCGCCCTTCTGTTATATAAAATTCGTCGTTCATCTCGCTGCCTTTCATTTGCGATGCTTTAAAACCAACGCCTATTTCAATTCCCTTCACCGCACCAATGCTCATCAAAGCCTTCGCAAGCTCGGCATCCAGTTTATCGAAGACCGGCTCGCCCAAACCTGCCGGAACCTCAGTCGCAATTACTTCTACGATGCCGCCTACGCTGTCCCCTTCCGCTTTCACTTCTTTTATTAATTCTTCTATTTGCGTCGCGGCTTCTAAATCCGCACACCTG
>WJOV01000079.1 GCA_009618475.1 Methanosarcinales archaeon
ATCCTTTTCATAAAATATAGGATAAACTCACAGTATTTATAGTTGTCTAAAAACTAATTTGTTGAGACACTAGATTCCTACATTGTTCTCTCGTGAAAATCTGTGTAATCTTGTGGTTATAAAAAGGAGCTAAATAAATACGAAAAAGCGTTTATGTGGAAATAAATTGTAAGAGAGAGGGACCTATTAACATGAAAACGATGGAAGAGGCGATAAAAATCGCGATAATGGTGGTAATTGCCCTTGATATTTTTTCTTTCTTCCCTTCATCCTTTATACCTATCCCTAACACCGGATTCAGCATCTCGCGAAATATGTAGCCGCCGTCAAGGGGAATGGCAGGCAGGCAGTTAAACAGTCCAACCAGGAGGTTTATCCATCCCGTCCAAAATAGCACGTCGGCGATGAAAAAAATATTGCTTCCAAAGAATGATGCAGCACCTACCGGCTCGTATAACTGAGAGAGCAGGGGATTAAAGGTACTGAATCCAAAAGGAAGAGGTAAAATTGGCATTGCCATCAACATCTGCCAGCCACGTAGAGTATGAAGGGAAGAAGGTATGCTTCGCAGATAGTCCAGATATACGTGAGAAAATTGCGATTCCACTACAACCATCCCCAACGGATTATTTATCGCAATGGTAACACCTAAGAAACCCTTGTTGCTATGCGGAATTTCAGTTAGCGTCACACTAAAATTTCCCGCTCTCGTTTGCACTGCTACTTCTTGTCCTGAAGTTGTGCGGTTCATGAACGCGGAGAAATCGCGGTAATCTGCGATAGGCACGTCGTCTATTTTTATTATGCTCATTCCCGCTTTCATACCCGCTTTATCAGCAGGAAAACCGTCCATAATGCCTATTACCCGCACCCCTTCACTTTCATAACCGGCTTCTACTACTATTTCTCGTTCCTCACCATTTTTATCCAGCACATTGAAAATCAGCCTCTCTTTCCCTTCTATTGCTTTATTCATTCGCTCTATGCTTGCATTCGTAACCTTTACGCCATTAATCCCGGTAACGAACATTTCAGACGTCATACCCGCATTATACGCGGTGCTACCATTTACAACGTCATAAACAAGAAGCATTCTATCGCTGACCGGCTGAACGGCGAACAAAATGGAGAAGAAAAGAGCAAAAGTAATTAACGCCACGAAGAAATTGCTCGTCACACCGGCGGAAAGTATGCGAGTTCTTTCACGTGCCGTTGCTATTTTTTTCTTTTTTCCTTCCCCCGCTTCTTTATCTGGTTCAGGCTCTAACTTATTCTCTTCCCTCATCTTTTTCCCTTTTTCTTTTTCACCAAACAGTTGCTCGCTGTCGGGCTCTACGAATGCGCCTATTGGCACCACTGCGACTAAAAGCCCCATTGACTTCACTTTTATTTTCTCCACGGTGCTCAATACCGCATGAGAAAGCTCGTGCACCAGTAACGCAACGACAAAACCAATCCATGCACACAAAGGTATGAACTCGTTTAACCCTGGTATAAGCAGCCAATTCCTCGGTTCGTGTAACTCCATTGGTTCCGGCTGCACCGTAACCATTACATAATTACTGAATACAACCACGAGAACGAACATGTAAATCATGGCTACAAGCACTAAAACAGTGCCGATATTTGCATAAGTTCTCCAGAATCTTTCCCTCAGCTCTCCTTTTGCCAATCGCTCCAGCAATTTCTGCCCCTTCGTCGTCCTTATCATCAGAATGGGTCCAAACGCATCGATATTATATCGCTGCAAAATGCCCTTTCTGTTAAGAACTAACACAATAAGCCAGTAAATCAGAAATGCGTACAGCACCAGCGTTAGATAATACGAATCCATTTTTATCCTCTTTAACTTAATTTAGAAAGATATTGGATGTATGTATTAAATCTTTTCTTTTGCTCAATTTTCTTTTGGTAAAGCTTTTCTTTCTAAGAAAAGGTTTGTTTACAAAAACCTGAACACCTCCGGCAGCTCGCCAACGGCAGACCTGAACTTTGCGGGCCATTTATCCGTGTCAAAACCCTTTTGTGCGAGAAAAACCGCCGCCCACCGCTCCAATCCCACACCTGAGCAGCCCGACCACAATTCCGCACCGCTTTGCAGCTTCACGTTGAACCCCTTTGGATATTTATCTCCATTCACACTTACATTTTGGAACTCCAGCCATTTTCCGTTGTAAGGCAGAACAGCCTCGTAATCTATGGTTCCTACTTCCTTTAACTCTGCCAGACCAGTTTTACCCTCTTGCGCCATGAACCAGGGCGTCACCCATGCCTCTCGCCACTCAATGTCCAGTAACTCATCGAATATGCGGCGATACTTCGCCTGCAACTGCTTCGACTGCTCTATCACCTGCTCCTTCTTCCCTATCCATACTATCTCTACACGATGAAACTCATCAAGCCGCTCTATACCATGAAGTCCGCCGCTTTCATACCTGTACGAAGTTCCGGACCTGTCAAAAACCTTTATCGGTAGAATTTCATCCGGTATTGTCTCCCCTTGCGGGAAAACCCAAAACGGCGGGCATTGTGCATAACACATCCCTCCCACGTTCTCTATCTTCCCCATTATCATCTCTACCGGAATTTCATTCGTGACTTTGTAATAATCCATCACGTCCTCCCAGAATTCAGGGTCTCTCGTCTTTGGCGTGCATACGTAATACGCCTCAGGGAAAATCCCTTTTGCGTGCCCTGACCTCTTCCACACGTCCCATGTCACGAACTTGGGAAAAATCATCTCCTCGTATCCTAAAGGCTTGCACACCTCGTCAAGCAATACGCGCTCAAAAGTTCTGAAAATCTTCGTTGACTGCGGTCCGTATATCCACTGCCCTCTTCCCGCCGCATGCTTTATCCAACCCCGCTTTATCAGCTCTTCCGTGGGGTCTTTATCAAAATAGAAGGACTTCTTATTGCTCTCGAACAGCAATTCCCAGTGCTCCTTTTTGCCTTTCCACCTCGCAGCTTCTTTCTTGTCCTCCAATAATCTTAATATCCTATCCGGAATCCTCTTTTCTAACGCGAACTCATCCACATCCAGAAAAAGCTTTAACCTCCCTTCTTCTTGTTTTATTTCCTTCACAAACGGCAATTTCTTTATCCTCAATTCCGCTTCCCATTCCATTGCTATCTCATAATCCTCTATTTCCATACCCCGTATCCCTATCCGGTGCTTCCCTAAAAATTTACCCAATTCGTTTTTCAATCTGAGAAGCGCATCATGCGCCCTTACAAACCTGTCAGAAACCAATTTCAACTCTATCTTTTCACCCGCCACGTTCCACCAGACAATTTCAGCACCGCAACCCGGAGGTGCACCCTTTTTTAATAAACCCTCGTTACAATCTCGCATAAATTCCGTTATTTCCGGTGCACTTACAACCTCACTTACACTCCCGCTGCATTTAATATTCGCTTTTAACCGGAATTCCATCTATCCGTCACCCCTTTTTCTTTATACTTTCTGTTTCCACCATCTCGACCATATCTCGTGCCACCTTTGCGTTCATCAAATAATCATCCACGCTTGCTATTAGCGACCCTATCCTGTCGGCTTCGAAATATGTTATTGCACTATTTTCCGTTACAACTGTTTTCATATTATCCATATTATCCGGCATCAAAGGACTCGCTACCAAATCTGCTTTTGCCCCGCTTATCTCGATTTTCGCTTTTATTTTCATCTGAAGTTGTAGGCTAACTAACTAACCAACTAAATTTATATTTGATTCCTGCATATAAAAAATTGTGGTAAAGCTTTTTGCTTGCTGATTCGAAACGGGGGGAGTTCATCTTATTAAAAGTTTTTGAAACCCTTTTTGCTTTTTTTAAACAGTTGGAGGAGTAAGCATTGCAGAAAGAGAAAAGATGGTATCAACTGGGTGTGGAACAGGCTTTTCTACTGCAGTTCCACAGCTCTTTAATCTATGTCTTGCTCGCTGCCGCTATCATTACCGTCATTCTGGATATGTGGATGGATACTGCGGTTATTCTGGCAGTGGTCTTTGCCAATACGATAATAGGATTCATCCAAGAGGGAAAAGCAGAAGCTTCGGTAGAGGCGTTGGAAAAGATGATGACGCCGGAATGCACCGTGCTCAGAGATGGAAAGAAGAAGGTTATAGCTGCACGTGAATTGGTCCCCGGCGACGTGGTTCTATTGGAAGAAGGGATCAGAGTGCCAGCGGATTTGCGACTCTTCAACGCAAAAACCATGAGTGCAGATGAAGCGGCACTTACCGGAGAATCGGTCCCGGTGAGT
>WJOV01000096.1 GCA_009618475.1 Methanosarcinales archaeon
ATATAGGATTATTTAGCGTCGCAGTATGGTTCAGGGGAGAAAAGGAAGCGAGGCGGATTGTTTCTGCGGCAAAAAGTATAGATAGCGCGGTTGCAGGGATTGAAAGCGATATAAGAGGGAGTAATATGGAAATAGAGCATTTCGGCGATGAGATGAGCGCGATAAAAACGAAGATGGAGGATTACGAATCGAAAGAGAAGGAGGTATAATTTGAATAGATGGAAAAGGGAGAAGATACGGTAAATAGGATTATCATTGGAATTGGCGGGCAGGGGAGCATCATCGTAAATAATATATTGAGAATGCTTAAGGTCAGAACCGGGAAAGCGCCGAAGAATGAGGAGTTTTTGATTATAGATACCGACCAGGCATCAGCAAACGCATGCGGCGAAGTGGAAGAGCGGAAAAAGATAATACTCAACAGACCGGATACGATTTTAATGAAGAACACCAATAGATGGCTCCCGGACCCTTATCTTTCGGCTGCCGGCGCGGGGTGTGGACAGCACCGGATATACGGAAGGGCGATGTATAACGTGCATCGAGAAAGGATATTCAGTGCGATAGGTTCTGCGGCATCTGAGTTGAGGAACAGAACTGGAGGAAAGGACTTTTTTATAGTGATGGTGTGTGCATTCGGCGGAGGAACGGGGTCAAGCATGCTGCTCGACGTTGCAATAGACATACGCGATTGGATTTCAAAACAGTTTGGGTCTGAGCCGGTGATGTTCGGGATTGGTATTCTCCCTTCGAGCAAGGAAGCCATGCTTCCGACAGGTAACGCCCTCGGTGCGATGAAAGAACTTCATTTCCTTATGTCCCATACCGAGGACGTCATAATAGATGACAAGAATTATTCTAATCCATTCAAATTGTTCTTCCTTCTTGGCAGAGACCTCCAGGGGCAGAACCGCGATGAGGAATTGGAAAGGGCGATACCAAGGTTCCTTCTCGACCTCGGGTTCCTACCGGGTGGAACAGTAGAAACGAAAGGTAAGTGGCTCGACCTCAATGACCTTCAGAACAGAGCAAGGGGTTACGAAAACAGGTTTGATTCGATGGGTTACTACGAGTGCGTATTTCCTACGGATAAATTATTTTTGTATTATGACATCGAGGATGAGATACCGGTGGTAAGACAAAGATTGGTAGAGATAGAGGCGAGAATATCGGATATAAAGGGTAAAATAGAATTAGAAAGGGGGGAACTGGAACGGTTCGAGGGCAGGATAAGGGACGTTCAGCGAGAAATAGATGGTTACGAATCAGTGACAGGAATGCTTTCTCACGTGAACGTGGCTGCAACTGCGGATGCAAAGGCGAAACTGGATAGAGCGAAGAGGAAATTATCGGGCTTGAAGGAGGAGGTGTTCAATCTCGAGATAAGGGCAAGCGATGCGGAAGAGGGGAAAAGACTGTCGGAGCGTAATTTAGAACGGCTTGAGGCGCTTAAGAACAAACTTCTCCGGGAGATAACGTCGCCGCTGAACACGAGAAGTTATCATCAGATAGAGTTATCGGAAGATGAGATAAGGGGCTTAAAGAAGGGTAGAGAAGACCTGAAAAATCTATCGTTCTTTGAGATTATGAAAAAGCTCGACCGCGAAGAGGAGTACTTCAGGTGGACGCATTCGCCGATTAACGAGGGCGACATCATATTCAACCCGATGGTAAACTACCGGCATTCCATCGAGGATACCATGACGTCAAAATATATAGACATTCTCCACGATTACGGATTCCTGTCGTTGGATACGCAGGGGAACGTGGTGAACGAGGAGGAGAAGTTCGGGCACTTCATCGCGGTATTGAGCACGAGGGCGGACAATTTCGATGATGCGAGGCTTGGCGGCGGCGCATTTAAGAGCATGGTGACAGAAAGATTTACAAAGGATGCGGACGTTCTGAAATTGGATACACCAGCACGTGCGCACAGCTTTGCCATATACACGCTTATGATTGGCGTTCAACCCTGGGCACCAGGTCCCGGGCTTCCGCCAAGACTTCGTGAACTGGAATGGCTTGAGAAAGCATACAAGGAAAGCGATTTCGCTAAGTTGCAAAGACATCATTCTCTTTTCTATGGAACCCCCAAACCATTCTCCGTAATCTCCGGGATACCCTACACACCGGGTGTAGAGGAAAAAAACAGAGATATGGTGACGCATTACTGGGAGAATTACGAAATAATAGAGAAGGAAGCGATATGGAATAACGTTCCCATCGTGCTGGCACAGTGCTTGAAGATGTTTGACGATTTGCTAACCGGCCTGGATATGGCAGAGGATATAAAAAACGTGCGCGTTCCTGACCCGGAGAGCTACTCGATAGCGAATTTTACGATGCTGGTTCATGGACTGGAAAACGCAAGTAAAAGCATGGAAAAGGTGAAGCGATGGACGAAAGAAGCGGGAAGAGGATTTACACAGTTGAAAGACGAGCTTGATGAATTGACAGCCAAATTAAAAGGGATAGAAGCCGGGGCACCGGGTGAAGATAAAGCGGATAAAATGCTGAAGATGATAGACGATTCCGCGCGGAATATGGAGATATTAATAGACAGGATTGAAGACCTCTCGAACAGGTTCAGTGATGACATAAAATCGGTGATTGAAAAAGCGATGGGTTTTATCGGCAAGATACCTTCTGAAGATACCACCTCAAGCGTGTTAAGGCATATAGCAAAGGCGGAGTCGGAGATTTCGAAGATACGCGAGGATAGTATGAAGGCGGCAAAGGGGATAAGAGAGATGGGCGGTCCGCTTGCAATGATGTTATCCTCATTAAAGGAACTGAAAAAGATAACTGAAGCGGGGGGGTCAGAAGCGGAAGCCGGAATTGTTGAAGAGAGAAAGGGGAAGGATATAGAGCTGCCTGATTTGTCACTAAATATGGGAAGAGGAGGCGGCGGAGCATGAAGCACTTATTTTTTACTTCACTCGTTGTTTTGTCATTCGCACTTTTGTTCTTATTCGTTGGAATTGCATCTGCCCAGGATGTGCTGAGGCTCGATGAGGATGAGTCGTATGTCCTCAATTTGGAGACGGGAAGTAAGCAGACATACGAGGTGTTTTTGGATAGCGACCAATTTGAAGGCACCAGGCTCGAATTCAACATATATGTGAGTAAGATCGAAAAGGTCCACATTTTAGATGATTATGTCTTAAAACTGGAGACAAATATGGAGAACCCGGAATGGAAGTTCGGAGACGACATCTATCATTCGGCAGAGGTGATAGTGTGGAAGGGGAAGGAGGAGCATGAGCGCATGGTTCCAAAGGTGATATTGTCCGGAGAGGTTCCAAAGCCAATAAAAACAGTAGAAGAGCCGGGGTTCGAAGCATACAAAGAAATTGATGGAATTGGAAAGCGTGAAGTGTATCTCAAATTAACTGTTGGAACGATGAGGGATGAAGCGACATTAGAAACTATTATACAGAACTTAAAGCCGACAATGGAGTTCTACTCGACGAATGAAGGAATTCAGCAGGCGAAGAGCGAGATGGATGATAATTTAGAAGAAGCAAAGGGAAAGATTGGTCCAACAGGGTTGGAAGAGGAGATACGGAAGTTGTATGAAGAAGGTCATCCGGGTTGGGCATCTAAGCTATCGGAGCATTATAAGGAGCTCTCGGTCGCGGCTGAACCGCCTCCACTCACGCTTTATGTCATCCTGTCGGTAATGTTGGGCTTGATGTTGGGTTCGGTATTCGTGTACGTGTATGTTTCGAGAGGAGGGGGTAAAGGAGTGGATGTGAGTCAGATTTCAGCGGAGTTGGATGATACGTCGGGTAAAATAGATGAGAAATCGAGTTCAATCAATGCAATATCAACGAAGTTCGCGAGAAGCGAGGATGACGAGAAGCGGAGTGCGGCAAGAGAGTTGATAAAGATAAGGGCGAGTTTGAATGAGCTATCAAATGAGATAAGGACGATTGCGGATAGGATTAAGGGTTTCCGATAAAGCTTTTTGCAAGCAAAAAGCTTTACCAACGACTTTTTTACCTTCGGTAAAAACCGTGGCTAAAAATATTATGATGTAGTTGTGGTTTTTGTCTTTGTACGACGAAGATATTCCGAGATTGCTTTTATGACGACCTCAATGTCCTTCATTATGTCTCCATGCATTGGAGATTCCTCAAATACCCACTTGTCGTTTTTGCGGAATTGAAAATGATGTGGGTAACTTTTAAGCTTTTTCATTTCTTCTATTCCTTCATGAGGATAATCGTCCCACCCAAAAATTCTTTTGTCGCCCTTGTAAGGGAGTTCCAAATCAACCAAGCTATATGAATAGCTTTTTGTCGTTGGGTCATAGTAGACATCAAGGAATATTGTCTCGTTTATCATAGCACGAACTTTCGCACCGATAATCAGGCACTCCTTAAATATCCCTGTCGCATTTAGCTTTTGTATAACCTCTTGATACCAAATCATTGTTATATGCTCTCCAAGAGGAATGTAAGTTCTTCTAACTCAGACTTTATCGCTCTCCACTCCAATAAATCGTTGTAAGTGGTATGGTCATCCGGTGAAACTCCCTTTTCCTTTATTTTGTTTTCTAAATTTTTGAAGGATTCGTATTTTCTAACCAGCCCTCTCTCAGCTTTTTTAAGTTCCGTAATTCTCTCCGCAATCTTGGATATTATTCCCGCAAGAATAACGTCTTCCTCAGTTGCTGGCAGGATTTCTAAAGCTTTATTCAACACCCCCATTTTGCTCAATGTATTTTGCATTTTCCCCACAATCCTTTCTTTAAAAAAGATAGCTTTACTAACTAAAAAAACAACTTAATCGCTGGTATCCAATCGTTGTATTTCTTGCCATTGACGTCTGTGAATTCCTCGCAGGTGATTAAACTACCATCATCTAAGGTTGTATGATTTTGTTTGTGAATTATCTGCGGATAAGAGCCTGTGCGTATGGTGTAGTTGTAGGTTTTGTTTTTGTACAGCACGAAGGTCTTGTTAAAGGTGATGGTGTGCCAATCTCCTTTGTAGCCGTTCCAATTTGCAGTTGCATTCAATCCAGAATTGTTCCATATTCTTGCGTATTCGGTATGCCCGCCTGTTCCAGCGCATGGATATGTGTAAAGTTTGCTCACAGTTATCGTTTTGTTTGGCTTTATTGTTCCGTTATGCGTGCCGGAGATGCTTGGGTAAGTTCCTGTGCCTGTGTCAAATACTGGTGTTGGTGTTGGCTCCACGAACGCTAACGTTGCCTCGCCTCCAATATCACCATATATTGGATCTAGACTTGAATCAACACTTGCCCATGTCCCTGAAAACTCGGCAGTTTCTATTTGCTCTTTCGTGCCTGCTTCAACCCCGTATATTAGAGTAGTTGCCCCGGCCTCAAAATCTATCGTTAGCTCGTTTGTTGTTTCATCGTACTCACGAAAGTTACCGCCACTTAAAACCCCCCTATACTTAAATCCGTCTGGAAGTGTCTCCGTCACGCCACATATACCCATATAGAAGCCAGATTGAGTCAAGGAAACCTCGAACTCCTCTCCCGAACTGACTGCATCAGGAAGGTCTCTGGTTACTGATACAAATCCTGCTGGTGGCTTTTGGAAGTCAGTGTAATTGTAATCCTTAGTAAAGTACTCCATTTCATCTATCCTATTCCATTCTTCAGTCTCATAAAGTCTTAGCCATGTCCTAAAGCTTCCATTATACCCTGTGTTATATATCCTATCAAACTGTAGAGTAATATTTTGAATGCCTGCATCAAGGTATGTTCTGTTCGAATCCCAATCAATCAGTGCTGGAGGTGCACCACCACCACCACCACCACCACCACCACCAGCCGGTGGAGTTGTTGCTGAAACTTTGACTGATTTCTCTGCAGGAGCGGAATCTTCATCATAATACCGCAAATCGCCGCTTAATTCATATTCCCCAGCCCTTGTTACGTTTATCTCTGCTTCTATTACAAGATGATTGTATAACCCCTCCCCTTCAATATCAAATCCATAATCATTGAAATTACCCGTAAACTCTGCTGGTGGCTTCTGGAACTCAGTCCAGTTATAATATCCGGTTGTGCATGCGTAGTATCTGTAATCCAACTGCTCTCCATACAGGTCAGATACGTTCTCCGGAGATATCCCACCACGAGCTATCTTCTCTTCCAAATCTAAAGCATATGGATAGGTCATGTTGTAGAGGTATAGATACCCCAGGTCATAAGTTCCATTGTACTTGTTCAGTCTCATCCTAATTCCATCGAACTTGAGTAGAACATTGTGATATCCTGTATCAAGATAAGTCGTGTTATAAGCCGAAATTACATAATAATAAGTTGCGTTCTCATATAATTCTCCTCTGACCTTGTATGTTCCTGCTTTCGTCACGTTCACGCCAACCTCGATTACCAGAGAATTATTCAAACCATCTCCATCTGTGTCCTCTCCGTAATCCGAATAAATATCGGTAAACTCTGCTGGTGGTTTCTGCCAGCCTGGCCACTCATAATATCCGGTTGTGTATGCGTAGTATCTGTAATCAAGTTGCTCACCATATTGAACACCGAAGTTATTTGTATCCTCTGGTGCTTCTGATTTTTCAAGTTGTGAAGCGGGAACAGGCGTTGGCGTCGGTGGGGGTGGAGGTGGAGCGGGATATGAATAGTTGTATAAATAGAGATACTTCAAATCGTAAGTTCCATTGTATTTGTTCTGTCTGAGTTTTATTCCATCGAATCTCAGCTGGACAATCTGATCCCCAGTTGTTAAATTTGTTGTGTTGTATGCGTATGCTACAGTTCTATACGTGGTGCTTTCACGCAGAGACCCGCTTACCTGGTATCTCCCCGCCTTCGTTACATTCACGCCGACATTGATTACAAGATGGTTATATTGTCCATCGTGTGGGACATCCGTATCTTCACCATAATCTGAGTACTCATCAGTGAATATCGCCGGCGGTCTGAATTCCATGTAATTATATGCAGATGTTGTGTATGCATCATGTCGAGAGTCTTGTTTAACATAATCAGCGTCATATATCCTGAGATATTTCAGGTAGTAAGGTCCATCAACTTTATGCATGTAAATCTCAGGTCCTTTAAAATCAAGTTGTATCCGATGTGTTCCATTTTCAAGATATGTTGAGTTTCCTTCGTATGCAATTCTGTCACCATAACCATCATACAGCTCGCCATACCAGTGGTAATAGCCTGATTCTGATACATTTACGCCTATATCTAAGGAAAGATAGTTATAATATCCGTCATTATCCGTATCAACACCCGTGTCATTGTAAACATCTATGAACATTGCATTTGGCAGCTGGAACTCCTTGCTATCATAAAATGAGGTATTATATGCTTTTAATCTCCAATCGAGTGTGTTCCAATAGTTATCCCTGAATCTCAGGTTGCTGAGCGTATATGGTCCATTCAAATCAATCCTGCGAATGTCTATTCCATTGAAGAGCAGTGTTATATTCTGTTTGCCCACTGATAGGTGGGTATCATTTTTTGCATCTGTAATGTAAAACCCATTTAATGTCTCTATGTCGCCATACAAATAATAATAACCTGCCTCAGCAACATTCACACCTACATCTACTGCAAGATAATTATATAACCCGTCACCGTCCAGATCGATGCCATAATCAGTGTACACATCAGCCAAAACCGCTTTAGGCACTTCTACATAACGAGTTACCAGATTATTTACCACGTAATCTTCACCAGGAACGGGTATCGCATAGACCGAAACGTTGTACCATCCAACTGCGGTAGGCGTCCAATTGAAACTTATCGTTGTGTCCGTTCCGTTTTGAATGAATGGGATTGTTTTGCTGTCTAATATTGTTCCATCTACCAAGAAGTCTATGATTACATTTGTTTCATTGTTCAAGCCCTTATTAAATACGGTTGCATTTATCAGTATTGACTTATTTATTTTTACATACTCCAGAATAAAAGGTAGACCCACCTTAATATCATGCTCCTGCGGTACTGAGAGAAGTAATGCAAACATCGCATCCGCAACACCCCAGCCATAATCGTTATCCTGTCCTATCACACCTCTATCAACCGCGGTATCCATTAGTATCTCCTTTACCTCAAGCGGCGCTAAATTTGGATTGTATTCAAGCATGAGTGCGGCGACGCCAGCAACATGAGGAGTTGACATCGAGGTTCCACCATGAGGTACATAACCATTTCCAGTATCAGCATCGGCAGACGTAACATCTACACCAACTGCACATACCTCTGGTTTTGTCCTTCCATCTGCGGTAGGACCGCGTGATGAGAAATAAGCAATGTCCATATCATCGTCAATTGCACCCACGGTAATAACTTTTTTAGCACATGCAGGGTCTCCAACCGTTTTACTACCCCACATACCAGCGTTTCCCGCAGCCACAGAGACGACTATTCCTGCATCTACTGCGGCATCGCAAGCCAATGCCATTGGCGTGGTTCCATCATTATTGTAATCTCTGCCCAAACTCATTGAGATTATCTTTATGCCATATTCATCTTTATTTTGAACAGCCCAATCTATTCCTGCAATGACCGTGGATTCACTGCCAGAGCCCCAAGCATTGAGCACCTTAACCCCGACTAATTTTGCACCTGGTGCAACACCTTTGTATACAGAGGAACCACCTGTGCCTGCCGCAATGCCAGCACAATGAGTCCCATGTCCATAATCGTCATAGGGGTCGAGATAGAAATTAACGAAATCCTTAAAACCAATTACCTTCGGATCGGTTGTTGCAGGGTTATCATCCATATCGTCCAGTGACTCATGTGCATCGTCAATACCTGTATCAATCACCGCTATGGTTACGTTAGACCCTGTAACGTTGTATGTGGTTCTTGCTGTGTCTGCCTTGATTACAGGCACACTCGAATCCAGGTATGCTTGCACCTCGTGATCCTCGTAAACCATCTTAACATTTTGAATCTTTGGTAATTCATACAGTCTATTACAGGGCATAGTTATTGCCGTGGCATTTATAACAGAGTAATCACATTTTATTTCCGCACCGATTGGTGAATAATTGATTGCCGCGAGATCCACACTACCGTTATACAAAACAATGACATCAATCTTTGGTACACGTACATTGCTTACTCTACGCTCTAACGAATCTTCAATTCTATTATTGTTAGCATCTAAAGGTGTTACATCGCTTTTTCTTATAATGGAAGCATTATCATAAGTAACATCTCCAACATCAATCACGTTTTCGTTTAGGTTTATATCAGAATGGATTTCATCGTGAATGCGATCCACCCAACTTAAATTTGGTACTGCATTTGGTTTTGTTGCGTTTAATGACGACCTATCTTGCTCAATGTAAGCGTTTATTTTATATGAGCCCGCTTCATCAGACCCCGCCGCCCAACTAAAACAACTAATTACAACCATCAAAATCACAATCAACCCCCAAACCTTCACGCCTTTTTTCATCTGGGATACACTTCTCTTAAGATAGAAAGGAGAAAACAGGGTATATAAACCTTCCGATTTTTTCCACATTCCATTACCGCTCTACGCGCTCCACTACCTTCTTCACTTTTCCCACAGCGTCCACCGCAGTTCTACCAAATATCCGCACCATCGGCTCCTTCCCAACCGCACCGAGGTCGAAAATCACGTCAGGTGCTTTTCCTTCTAAGGATGGGTTTCTTACCGCTTCTCTTACGCCCCAATCCATCGTTCTCGCATCTGTCGGTTCTTTTCCTCTTTCAAAAGAAGAAACTCTCATCCCCAATTCTTTACATGCTTCTAGTATTCCCGATGAATATTTTACGTTAATCGCACTTCTTCTCTCTTTATCGTGCTCCATCATCGCCAATATCATCCTTGCTATGTGACTACTTACGTCAAAACCCACGAATCCCGCGTGTATCCCCTCTTTCGTAGGATTTATTCTACCATCCACCGCCGCAACGTCGAACTCGCTTTCTGCACACTCCATAGCCATACCTATGTTCGTTCCAACCTCAGGTATAATATTTTTGAAAGTTGACGTGTTTTTCAGCATCCTGACGGCTTCTTTTACGTTTTCCAGCACGAAATACCTATCGGCGTCTTTCCGCAACCCTTGCGCCTGGTTTACCACTATCAAATTAGACACTTCCTCACCACCCGATATGGCATCGTGCACGAACTTTTTTGCAGATACCGCGGCATCTCGCAAATTGTTACCTTTCGCGAGTTCCGCAGCCAGAGCAGCGGAAAAAGAACATCCAGCCCCGTGTACTATTTTTTCCTTTTCCCTTTTTATATACTCGCTGCTTATGTCCTCGAACTCGCCATCGTATATCAAATCCGTTGCCTTCCCGGCTGCTATTTCATGCTCAAGATGCCCACCTTTTATGATTACTGCCGTAGCACCCATTTTATGTATTTCGAGTGCAGCTTCCTTCGCATCCTCTTTATTCCTTATCTCCAAACCAGAAATAAAGCTGGCTTCGGGAACGTTTGGCGTTACAACCTCGCAAATAGGAATAAGAAGCTCGATAACCGTGTTTAAAGCGTTATCTTCGAGCAAAACACCGCCTGAGCCCGCCTTCATCACGGGGTCCAGCACAAAAGGTATTTTATACTTCTTTAGTTCCTTTGCTACCACTTCTATCATTGCAGAGGAATGCAACATACCCGTTTTCGCATAATCCACGCCAAGTCCCTTGTCGCTCACAATGGATTCCATCTGTGCCTCCACGAGCTCAACGGGCACTTCATGCGTCGCTTGCACGCCATACGAGTTCTGAGCTGTAATAGCGGTGAGTACCGATGTGCCATAAACACCCAATGCAGAAAACGTTTTTATATCTGCCTGTATTCCCGCGCCGCCACTGCAATCCGAACCACCGATGGTCATTACTCTTTTCATTTTTATTCCGCTCATTTCATAACCACAAGATTAAAATTTAAAGTATAAGATTGTTTCTCACCTTGATTATGAATGCAGTTTACCCATACATTTTACGGAATAATAGAAAGATTTATAAATATGTAGGGGTAACATACATATAAATGGTAAGCATAAAGAAAAAACTCATAGGGAAGCAGACATATTATTATCTGGAACATACGTTCAGACACAAATGCAAAATCCGGAAGAAAGAGAAATATTTGGGCAAAAAAATACCAGAAAACGTTGAAGAAGTGAAAAAAGATTTTCTTTTAGAAATCTACAAAGAGCGGTGGTATCCACTATTTGACAGAATAAAGCAGAATTATTATAAAGAGCTAAGATCAATGCCAAAGACTGCCAAAGAGAAAGAGATTAAAAATTTTTCTATTACGTTTACTTACGACACAAACAGAATTGAGGGCTCAAAGCTGACATTAAGGGAAACGGCTGATTTATTGGAAAAAGGCGTAACTCCAAAGGCAAAACCTCTTGATGACATAAAAGAGGCGGAAGCGCATGAAAAAGTGTTCTATGATATACTGGACTATAAAAGAGACCTATCATTACAGATAGTTTTGTATTGGCATAAAAAGTTGTTCGAGAGCACAAAATCGGACATAGCAGGTAAAATCAGACAGCATCAAGTTGCTATATCAGGCAGCAGGTTTATTCCGCCATTTCCGGCTGAAATTTATCCCTTGCTCAGCGGATTTTTCAGCGGGTATGACAAAAATAAAAATGAATTACATCCTGTTGAACTGGCTGCATTGGCTCATTTAAGATTCGTGACAATACACCCGTTTTCGGACGGTAATGGCAGGATAAGTAGATTAATAATGAACTTTGTTTTACATAAACACAAGTTTCCTTTACTTAACGTTCCTTATGAAAAAAGAACAAGTTACTATAATGCTTTAGAGAGAACACAAATAAAGAAACAGGATAGCATATTTGTCCAATGGTTTTTCAGGCGATACATAAAGGAGTATAAAAGATATTTGTAATAAAAAAGAAAAGAATAGCGGGGATTATGTAACCTTCACTTCACTTTTATCACGCTATACTTCTCGCGCATCTCTTTTGTGATAAAACCAATCCCGCATCTATTCCCTACTATCTCTATTGCTATCAACTTATCCGGGTTCTTAAGGTTCACTTTTGGCTTCCTTCCGTGTATCTTCTCCACCAGGTCGTAAAAATATCCGCCAACTTCTCGCTCCACCTTCTGGCTGGAAATATCTTCTTTCATCCCTCTTCTCTCAACCCGGAATCCGAAAGTATCACCAGGCTCGATTTCGTCTATATACCGCTCTATTCTCCTTTTCAGTATCTCTATTAAGTTGTCGGGCGAGACAAAGAACGCATCATCAATGGGAAATAACTCACCCTCGGTATTCTTCTCCCCTACTGCCAACACGTTCCAATTCTCCAACATCGTTCATCTATAATTTTTTAACTCCAAGATAAGATAAAGTTTATCGAAACTCAGAAGAGAATCACAATAAAAAGATAGCTGATATAGACAGCAGCCAGCACACAAGCCTCTTTTTTGCCCAGACTTTTCCTTAATATAATTACGCCCAAGAAGACGAGGACAGATAATAAAAGATAGAAAGCGGATAGCCCTATGCTGCCATGAATATGCGTTACGGCTACGAAACTGAAAGGCAATCCAATCCCAGCCAGAATATCGAAAATATTGCTTCCGACTGCGTTAGAAACCGCTAAGTTCCCCATTCCCTTCAGCGAAGCTTGCACGGATACGAAAAGGTCTGGAATCGAAGTCGCAATCGCTATAATAATCAAGCTGAAAAGCGATTCGGATAAACCTAAAGTACTCGTAACATAAATTGTTGATCTCACCATTATATAAGCACTCAAGGCTATACCGACAATTCCTATGCCCGTATAAAAAATCGCTTTCTTTGTTGGAACATACTTGAACTCCTCTTTGGGAACGAACTTCCCGTTAATCGCATCTTTGAAAAGCCAGATGAAATAGATAACGTAAAGCAAGAACCAGGTTAGTGCCTCCCAACGTGTCAAAACACCGTCCATAATCGTTACTATCGTGACTATCACAACGAAGAGGTAGTATGCACCATCCCTTTTGAGCACTTTCTCATCGAGAACGCATTTTCTCACCCAGAGGGAGAAGGCAATTAATAACGTGATATTAAAGATTGCCGAGCCAACGATTGTCCCTTTGCCAATATCAGGATGCTCCTCCACAACAGAGAAAACCGAAGCGCCCATTTCCGGTGCACTGCTTACAATTGCCGCCACCGAAGCTCCCACAACTGATTCAGGCACGTTGAAACGTTTGGCAAGAGAGCCTAAACCGCTCACAAATAGATTCGTTAGATAGAAGAACGCTATAAAACAGCCTGCCAGAGCAAGAAAGGCAACCCCTAACCCAAACCCGTAGTTCAATCTCTTCACCTACCTCTCTATTCGCTATTTTAGTTTATATAAAAAGGAGATTATATAAAAGTAATAGTAATCATGGATGAACAAAACAAATAGGGCAATGCGAAAGGAGGATTGCGAAGCTTATCTGGAACTGGAGAGCGTGGTTCAAGAAATGGACGATTTTGTAGATGCTGTCGTTGTTGAAGGCGCCCATGATAAAGAAGCGTTGAAGGGAATAGGCATTACGAAAGAAATAGTGATGTATTCCTCGGGGTTCTCTTATGCTGATTTCGTTGATTATCTGAGGTGCAGACACAGGAAGGTTGCTATTCTAACTGACTATGACAGAGCGGGGAAGAGATTCAACAAAAAATTGTCTGCAAGGCTGGAGTGCGAAGGTGTAAAGGTGGAGAAGCAGTATCGGGAAGAAATAGGTAGGATATTGGGATTTCGTGGAATGAAGAGCATAGAATCAATAAATTCGTTTAGAAATAAAGTTTTTGCTTCGCAAAAACGTTACTAAAAATGCTTGCGCATGAAACTTTTTTAATGTTAATTAATGCCGGAAATAAATTTTGTTCATTATGCTCCTTAGCTCTTTCACACTTAATTGACCGGGTGCTACCTCTTCCTCGCCTTCTATGAACCCGTAAGTCAATGCAGACCCATATAGAGGTGCAATCACTCGCAGATGTCGCCCTACTGGTCCCATTCCGATAGTCACTAACAACTTCCCTTCGCTTGATACCTTATGCGTTATGTCGAGCAAAAGCAAAGTATCGCTTAGCGTCTTCGGCGTCACCGCAATCTTTGCAATGCTTCCTCCTTCTTCGTACATACTCGCAATGATTCTCAATATGTCTTCACGGCTTGGCATGCCATTGAAATCATGGAAAGATAAAATAACAGGTATGTGACGACTTTTCGCCCTTTCTATTATTTCGCTTTTCCCCTCTGCGGGAGAAAAAAATTCGACGTCCACCGCGT
>WJOV01000072.1 GCA_009618475.1 Methanosarcinales archaeon
AACCATCTTCCTGCGCAACCTGATTACAAAGTCCGACAACCGTCTCTAAAGCGTCATAACCCACTCTATCTATGAGCTCTGGACTCATTCCGAGCAGCCGGACAGCAGTTTTTCCATTATAGTTGGCGACCTCGCTACAAAGTCCCGCAATCTTCTCTAAACCCTCATAGCCCACTCTATCTATTAGCTCAAGACTCAATTCAAGCAACCCGGCAGCAATAAACCTACGATCATTCGCAACCCGGGTACAAAGACATGCAACCTTCTTTAAACCTTCGTAGCCTACTCTATCTATAAGCTCTGGACCCATCACAAGCAACCTGGCAGCGACAAAACTATCTTCCTGGACTACCTGACTACAAATACCCGCAACCTTCTCTAAACCTTCATAACCCACTCTATCTATAAGCTCTGGACTCTGCTCAAGCAACCTGGCAGCAGTTCCTCCACTATACCTGGCAACCGGACTGCAAAGACCATAAACCTTCATAACTAATTCTTTATCGCCATACTTCAGCAATCTATCAATGAGTTCTGGACTCTGCTCAAGCAAGTTAACGGCGGTTCTACCACTATGATCCTTAGCTACCTGACTACAAAGACCTGCAACCTTCTCCAAACCTTCATAGCCAATTCTATCGAGCAAAGGATACAATTCGGCAACTAATTTATCAAGAACTTCACCTTCGTAATACTCCTTAAGTAGTTCCCTTATTTTTCGCACTCCAATAGCCCTCTTAACGGATTTCCATACCATTTTCCGGTCAGCCCTTTAAATTTACCGCAGAGAACGCAGAATGAGAGGTTTAGTTTATTAGCGGTTCAGCTCGTTAGCTAAACATCCAAACCCCTAAACCCCTAAACCTCTGAACCATACATCCTCTGCGTTCTCCGTGAACTCTGCGGTTAATCTAACAATATCAAGTTATAGGTTAAAGTAATTTTTAAGTATTTCTTCTATGCTTCTTTTGAGGTCGCTATCGTGAGTTAAAGGCTCAATCATAGTTGAATATAGCGCATCTCGCATGGGGACTCCGCTTTTTAGCAAAATGCCGGCATAGACAAGTTCCCTGGTAGAAACACCTTCTTCGAGTCCCTGATGAACGAGATTTCTTATTTTATTCGCTGCTTTTACCAACCTTTTTGCGATATCCTCTTCAACACCCGTCTCCTGATGCACAATTTGAGTTTCTAAGTCTTCACCAGGCCATCCGAGCGTGATACTTACAAATCTCTGTCTTGTGCTCTGTTTCAATTCTTTTAGGACGCTCTGGTAACCCGGATTATAACTAATTACCAGCATAAAGTCTTCCGGAGCATAGAATACCTTTCCCAGTTTCTCTACCAGCAAATATCTTCTATGATCCGTTAATGGGTGAATGACGACAATTGTGTCTTTTCTTGCTTCCACGACTTCATCCAGATACACGATTCCGCCATTTTTTACCGCCATAAGAAGAGGACCATCAATCCACTCAACGTCGTCTCCTTTTATGATATACCTTCCGGTCAGGTCATTTCCACTTAAATCATCATGACAGGCAACGGTATAGAGCGGTCGTCCTAACTTCCATGCCACGTGCTCAACTAATCTCGTTTTACCACTTCCCGTAGGTCCCTTCAGCATAACTGGTAGTTTATTCTTATAGGCTGCTTCAAATAGCGCAACCTCGTTCCCTTGCGGTAAATAGAACGGTTCCTCCTTTATTTCAAAGCTGCCGTTTTCGTATAATCCAGAGTCCCATCGCTCTAACATTTATACTCACCTAATAGTGATTACAATAATCCATATTTAGTTATATAAAATAAAAGAAAGGGATTAAAAACAAAACCAAATGAGCGGAAACACAAACACGAAAGTAAAAATCTGCGGCAATGCGAATGTCGAGGATGCGATAATGGCGGTAGAAGCAGGTGCTGATGCCGTCGGCATGATAAACGTCGCTAATACGAGGAGATATATAGATTTAGAAGATGCAAAGGCAATATTCGAGGCTTTACCGATATTTGTGTCTAAGGTCGTGGTTGTCACGTTGGATAATATGCCAGTCGAAGTCGTGCACGATAAAATAAAATCAATAGAGGAGCTTGGTGCAGATTGCATACAGCTTCATGGTGAGGAGCCGGTGGAGTTTGCTGCTGATTTACGTAAACGTATGAAAAGTAGAATAGGAATGATAAAAAAGGTTGCAGTGGGCGGGGATAAAGAAAAGTGCCTGGAGCGCGCTTTAGCGTATGAAAGCGTTGTGGATGCAATATTGCTGGATACCGCCGCGGCGGCAGGAGGAACAGGTGAAATAGGCGGAACCGGGAAAGAACACGATTGGAACATAAGCAAGGAGATTGTGGAGCGTGTGAAAAAGCCAGTGATACTTGCCGGCGGATTAAATCCAGAAAACGTTGCAAAAGCAATAGAACTGGTGAAGCCTTATGCAGTGGACGTGTCCAGTGGTGTGGAAAGCGAAGTGAGGAAGAAGGATGCGGTGAAGGTGAAGAAATTCATAGAAGCGGCAAAATCGGCAAATCGGTAACCGCCTTTTTATTTGTATAACAAAATACGATAGATAGCTAGCTAATATAATTAGTTTAGTTATATCGTTAAGATGGCAATGGTTGAGAAAGGGTAAGTCCGCAAAGAGGAGATAGAGAAGATTATGACAGGAAAAGAAAAAATGCTGTCCAAACCTGATGAATATGGAAAATATGGGATATACGGAGGAAAGTTTGCGCCTGAGGTATTGATGGCGGCGTTAGAGGAGCTTGAAGCGGCTTTTAATAGTTTTTACAACGATAAAGGGTTTAAAGAGGAGTTAGACCGGCTTTCGAGAACTTATGCAGGTCGTCCAACATCTCTTTATTTCGCGAAGAATCTATCGGAGATGTGTGGTGCGAAGATATATCTGAAGCGAGAAGATTTGGTGCATGGAGGTGCGCATAAGCTAAACAATACTTTGGGGCAGTGTTTGCTGGCGAAGCGTATGGGGAAGAAGCGAATAATTGCGGAGACCGGTGCGGGTCAGCACGGTGTAGCAACTGCGATGGCTGCCGCGGTCTTAGGGCTGGAATGCGAGATATACATGGGCACTGAAGATATAGAGCGGCAGAAATTGAACGTGTTCAGGATGGAGCTTTTAGGTGCAAAAGTGAACCCGGTTGATTCGGGCTCTAAAACGCTGAAGGATGCGATAAACGAATCCATGCGCGATTGGGTGACTAATGTAGAGAACACTTACTACTTGATAGGCAGTGTGGTAGGACCGCATCCATATCCATTGATTGTGCGCGAGTTTCAGCGAGTCATAGGCAAGGAGACAAAGGAACAGATATTAGAGGCGGAGGGCAGGTTGCCGGACACCATAATAGCGTGTGTCGGCGGGGGCAGTAATGCAATGGGTATATTTTACGAGTTCCTGGAAGATGAAGAGGTGGAGCTAATTGGCGTGGAAGCGGCGGGAAAGGGTTTAGAAACCGGAGAGCATGGCGCATCCATTTGTGCTGGCACGGAAGGCGTATTGCACGGGATGTATTCGAAATTGTTGCAGGATGAAGACGGTCAAATAAAACAATCATACAGTCTTGCCGCCGGGCTTGACTATCCCGGTGTGGGACCTGAGCTGGCGTATTTAGCAGAGTCGGGAAGAGTACGGATGCAATCAACAACGGATGAAGAAACTTTAAGAGCTTTTGAGATTTTATCACGGAAAGAAGGGATAATTCCTGCTCTGGAATCTGCTCATGCAGTTCATTACGCGCTGGAAGAAGCGAAGAGTAAGGCTAAAGAGCGAAAAGAACGTTCGATTGTGGTGAACCTTTCGGGGAGAGGGGATAAGGACATATTCGTTGTGGAAGCGGTGCTTGGAGATAGGTAACTCCTCAAAAATCCTGTCTTGCAATTACACTCATTTTAGTACCACTCCTTTCTTTTTCACCCCTTGCGCAGCGTCTTTTTTCACCTCTTCAGGATTTGCATCTGAAAAAAGAGAGTATTTGTTATATGTCTCTAATCAATTCCAAAATACCACAAGCATCGTCTTTAAACATATCAAGAATGGCACAGTCGAGTTTTCTAGTGATAGAATAGGATACCCTCTTTCGGAAGCTTTTTAGCATCCGAAAGAGAATATATCCCTGGTAATCCAAATGGTATTTGTAAACACCAATATATTAAACTTT
>WJOV01000101.1 GCA_009618475.1 Methanosarcinales archaeon
AATGCGAGAACAAGTGATAAGGAGATAGCGAGGATGGTAGAGCTGGAGGAGGATGAGGTGAAGGGAATCATCTCGGAATTGGAGCGTGGGGGGGGGTAATAAGAAAATATAAAGCGGTGATAAATCCCGAAAAAGCAGGAATAGATGCAGTGCAGGCGTTAATAGAGTTAAAAGTCAGTCCGGAAAGGAACACCGGCTATGATTCCGTTGCAGAACGGATTTCGAGATTCCCGGAAGTGAAATCAGTGCGGTTGGTTTCGGGCGAGTATGACCTTTTGATAGTGGTGGAGGGGAATACGATGAAGGAGGTTGCGTATTTCGTTGCGGAGAAGATAGCGCCCCTGGAACAAGTTCGTAACACGGTGACGCATTTTTTACTAAAGACGTATAAAGAGAATGGCGAAATATACGAAGAGGAGGAGAAGGGAGAAAGATTGGCAGTGACGCTGTGAAAAAAAAAACCACAGATTACACGGATTGCGCGGATTAATCTGTGTAACCAGTGGTTCCAAATCCCAAGAAAGAGTATGATGTCAGATAGAGTGTCCGATAGGGTGAGAGAAATAAAGGGTTCAGGGATAAGGGAATTCTTCGATATTGCACAACGGATGGAAGGCGCGATTTCTTTAGGCGTTGGCGAGCCCGATTTCGTAACGCCCTGGAGTATAAGGGAAGCATGCATATTCTCATTGGAAAAAGGTTATACGTCCTATACGAGCAACTGGGGACTTTTAGAATTGAGAGAGTCGCTTTCTGACAGGATTTATAAAGAAAGTGGCGTGTATTACGAGCCCGAAGGCGAGATACTTATAACGACCGGGGTAAGCGAAGCTTTTGACCTCGCGCTTCGTGCTATTGTCAACCCTGGCGATGAGGTGATTCTTCACGAGCCTTCTTACGTGAGTTACAAACCCTGCACGACATTTGCCGGCGGAACTCCGGTATGCGTGGATACGGGAGTTGAGGACGAGTTCAAGCTGAGGGCGGAAAAACTGGAGGAAAAAATAACGGCACGTACAAAAGCTGTTGTTTTGAGCTATCCCAGCAATCCTACCGGAGCAACGCTGGGCAGGAAAGACCTGGAAGCGATAGCAGACGTAGTGAATGAGCATGATTTGCTCGTTATATCTGATGAAATCTACGGCAAGCTGACTTACGAAGGTGAACATACCTGCTTTTCCTCGCTTAACGGGATGAAAGAGCAGACAATACTGCTGAATGGGTTCTCGAAGGCGTATGCAATGACAGGGTGGCGAATAGGGTATGCCGCAGGGAATAAAGAGATAATAGAAGCGATGATGAAAATCCATCAGTATATAATGCTTTGCACGCCGATTACGGCACAGATGGCGGCGGTAGAAGCTTTGAGATCTGATGACGAGGTAGAGAGAATGGTAAGTGAATACAACCGGAGAAGGAGGTTGATGGTGGAAGGGCTAAGAGAGATAGGGCTGAGCTGTTTTGAGCCAAAAGGTGCGTTTTATACTTTCCCGTCTGTTGAAAATACCGGTCTCACGTCAGAGGAGTTTGCAAAGCGACTGCTTCTGGAGGAGAAGGTGGTGGTAATTCCCGGAAGCGTATTCGGTGATTGTGGCGAAGGATTCGTAAGGTGCTCTTATGCAGTATCGCAGTATGAATTAAAAGAGGCTCTGGAGAGGATGGGGCGGTTTTTGGATAATTATTTAAGGTAAAATCAAGCGAGAGCATTGCTAAACCGATAGACCCGACAGATGAAATACGGAAAATGCGGATGAAGGGTGAGAGATACGCTTTGGTAGCCAATAACGGCAAGAGCAGGGTATGTTCCACGTAGGGGAAAACAAAAGAGAAAATATATTTATATCAAGAAAAAATGTTAAAATTGAAGGGATTGAGACTACTGAAATGGTATTTGTTTACCGCCGAGAGCACGGAGAGCGCTGAGACGAGATAAACGATTTTTCTGACTCTCTATGTTCTCTGCGGGCTCCGCGGTAAACAAGCACCTGAAATGATTTCACTCACTCATTCAATCAACAGCAACCCGAAAAAGATTATCCTTTCATGAGGCGACGTGCGCACTTCTATTTCATAACCCACTTTCCTCACAGTCTTAAACACGTCAATTCCACACGCCTCCATTGACGGTCTTGCCTTATCCTGATGCTCACAAAATCGCTTTGATGCCCGGTCCAGAACAAAATCATGTCTCTCTGGTAGACAATCATCGCAATAAGCGCAGGGGAGAGCACCCAGTGCAAACGCTTTATAATACCCGGACAGAAAAGCATGCCTTTCTAATTCAAACATCGTATCGTGCACCCTCAATATCGCATTCCACAGGAAATGGTGGGTATGCGCAGGTGGCACCTCTAAATTCGGTTGCACGTCTTCAAATCTCACAATTAACGCTTTTTCATACCCCGTTATGAGCTCTCTCGTCTCTTCTGCCGTTGGCGTATACGGCGGGCAGGTGAGATGCTTACCGTATGCTCTGCATCCATACCTGCATTTCCACCGCACCCAACCGGCTACTTCGATTGTATCCGCAGGAATAAGCTTGAAATCGTCGTGTATATCTTTTAATTCTTGCAATAGTGTATCCCCGCTTTTTTTCATCCTCATTTACTCCAAATGTTTTTTTAAGTTCTTTTTACTTCATCCTCTTTAATATCATATCAATTTCTGATTCGTATGCTAATATATATTTTGATGCCTCCCTTGCCAAACGCAATTTCGTATCATGCGAAAGTTCCCCTTCTTTTCCAAGCTCTTCTATTATTTCATCATATCTCGCTGGATTTACGATTACCGCAACGTTTTCAAAATTCTTTATCCCCGAGCGGAGCATTGCAACACCGCCGATGTCCATACCATTCAGAGTATTTTCGCTTGAAAAGTCCAAAGGTATGAGGTTTACGGCGACGATACCTATCTCTGCGGTTGCAATTCCCGCATGAATTCTCGGATGCAACGTCTTTACCTTACCGCCGAGCAGCTCTCGAAATCCCGTGAACGCCGATACATTTGTCACCACGATTCCATTCACTAAAAGCTCCTTCGCCGTCCCTTCAGTTGCGATTACCTCTATTCCAAGCTCATTCAGCGCTTTTGCTAATTCTATCACTTTATCCTTGTTGAATACGCTTATCACAGCTTTCATCTCTTTAGCTTCCCTTCAAGCCACCCTATCTTCACTTCTCTCTTCTCTTTATCATCAAATTCCGGCACATGCGGTTTTATGTCTATCAAAGGAGTGCCATCAATCGCATCCATTCCTTTAACCCTCAGTATATTCCCCTTTCTTTCAATTAACCTCACAATAGAAATCCCAATTGGGTTCGGTCTGTTTGGCGACCTCGTGGTGAATAAACCATGTAGTTCAGTATCCCAGGGTGTTTTTACGAGAAGCGAGTAACCCGTTGATTTATGCAGCCAATACAGAACGATAAGATGAGAAAACCCTTCTATATCTTTTAAACCACCCTCGTATTCCTTGAATACCTCTATTTCACAAACCTCTTCTGATAATGAACCCTGATGAGGCACTTCTTTTGACGTTTTGTAAGGCGTGTGAATTACGCCAATTTGCTTCAGTTCCATTTTATTTTAAAATAGAAAGTTACAAAAGTTAATAAAGTTTATATTGGCAATCCCAGCCATTCAAACACGCCTACCATCTTTAATGCTGCATAAAACATCACGGCGATAAAAATGTATCTTAGCTGCGTTACAGGTAGCTTGTGAGCAGTTCTCGCACCTATCTGAGCCACTGGAATGCTTGTCATTGCCAAACAAGCCCATGCAAGCAGATTGACGTATCCAATGGAAAAAGGTGGTAGATTTGGAACAGAAAGCCCATTTATTAAATAGCCCATAGAACCTGCCATGCTCGTTAAAGCCATCATTACCAGCGAAGTCCCGATTGCACGACGCATCTTAAATTTTAAAGCCATTGCAAGCACGGGAACCGCGATGATTCCACCACCAATGCCAATCATCCCGCTTATAATGCCAATAGGAACACCCAAGCAAGCCCAGGTCAAAGGCTTATCTTTCGGGTCTTCCTCATCCTTTGGCGGCTTCCATGCCAGCATCCT
>WJOV01000070.1 GCA_009618475.1 Methanosarcinales archaeon
AAACGAAATGTTTTATTTACAACCATTGCGATATTGGATATAATTTCATTAATAATAAATTTTGCGGTGGGGGGTGAGTAGTTACGAAATAACGCTGATTTTTGAGAAAGGAAGTTGCGAAGACCTCCTGCATATCTGCGCTGAGGATTGGGATGATAATTTTACGGAAGGCAGAGCAGATTTAAAACTGAAGGAAGCTTTCCAAAATGGAAAAAGGATGCTGATATATGAGAAACGGGATATTGTGACATCCCCAGCGCAATCATGTAGAATCTCGTCTAAACGTTGATTCTTTTCGCACTATCCACCAGATATTTAACCGTGCATGCGTGTTCAATCGAGCTGAGAATTACAAACGCTTCATCTACCGTTGCACCACGAGCAAACGTGCCATGACCCTGAACGACGATTCCCTTATGGTCACGAAGCGCATTGGCTGCGTTCCCGCCGTTCTTCCTTGGCATGCTATTCATCATCTATTTCGGGTGGCGGCTGGATATATTCCCCCGATTTGGTGCACAAACTCTGTATATCGATTATTCAACCGCTTTTGGTACGTTATTAGACATACTACATCACCTATTTCTACCGGCTTTGACGCTTACTCTCACCAGTATCGGGGTGATATATCTATTAACAAGGAATTCGATGCTTAACGTATTGGACCAGGAGTATATACGGACAGCGAGGGCAAAGGGCCTGGGCGAGTGGTATATTATACGCAGACACGCATTGAAGAACGCAATGCTACCGATTATCACACTGGTAGCGCTGATAGCAGGGCTCGTAATCACCGGTACGATCTTCGTAGAGACGGTATTTGCATATCCGGGCGTTGGTTTGCTGGTCTCAGATGCGATTTCAGCACATGATTATCCGCTATTGCAGGGCGCATTTTTGTTTTTCGCGTTCGCCATCCTCGCGGTAAACTTCATTGCCGATAGGATATACGAGCTTTTGGATCCTAGGGTGAAGGAAGAATGATCGAAGCTACAATCAGTTTCATGAAGCAGTATAAGAATAACAAGCTCGGATTGGTGGGATTAGGACTACTGATTTTCTTTGTGCTAATAGCGGTTTTTGCACCTTATATCGCACCTTATGATCCGCATCAACGATTCGAAAGCACAGAGCATCCCAATTCTGAGCATCCGCTCGGAACAAACCATGTGGGGCAAGATATATTAAGCGAGTTGATCTATGGCACAAGGGTTTCCCTGTTCATCACGCTGTTTGCTTCTATCGCAGCCGTGGGTATAGGGATTCTTATCGGGCTTGTTGCAGGCTATTTCAAGCGATTCGACTTTTCCCTTATGCGGCTTACGGACTTGTTCCTTACGATTCCAAAACTGCCAATAATAATTATAATCGCAGCATTCATGCTCCCTAGCGTCTTGAATCTCGTATTTATATTCGCTATATTTGAGTGGGCTATAACCGCCCGCATCATACGGTCAGAGGTATTAACGTTAAGAAACAGGAATTATGTGGATGCTACAAGGCTGTTCGGTGCTAAAGATTCTCATATCTTGGCCTGGCACATTCTTCCATACGTGGTCCCATTGGTGTTTGTACAGTTGGTCCTGGTGTCAAGATACATAATACTTGCAGAATCGGGATTGAGCTTCATTGGGCTTGGAGACCCAACAGCAAAGAGCTGGGGCATGATGCTGCATGATGCTTTTGCATATCCCACCATATTTATATCGGATCTGTGGATGTGGTGGATGCTGCCAGCCGGTTTATGTATTGTGCTAACGATACTCTCATTTACGTTCATCGGATATGCGTTGGAAGAGATAGTGAATCCGAGTTTGAAGCGGTCGCCGTGGATCTGAATTAAATCTGATACAAACCCTTAAACCACGAGATTTCACGAGATTGACACAAGAAAGCATAATATCCAACTAAAATTGATTATTGACACAGATTAACACAGACTGATTAACACAGACTGATTAACGCAGAAGAAATTAAATCCGTGTAAATCCGTGTAAATCTGCGTCTTAAATAGGTAGAAATTATACATTATATACAACAAGAACATCCAAAAAGCTTATATAATGTATGGGTAAAATTAGAGAGGAGGTATAAAAGGATGGATAGAAGAGCTAGTAAAGAAGGAATTGGAGACCGATTCCAGCAAGAGACGAGGTAAACGCTTTATTGGATGTCGATGATACAGAGGAGAGTGTTATTTACATGGCGATAGTTGGAAAGAGACAATATGCTTCATCTGAGCTTTCTCCAAAACGTTTCTTCCACTCATTACATTTTTGTAGAGCCCTTTTTCATTTTTATTAGAATCATAAATCTTTATATATAGAACATAACTGCTAGTATTATTACTGTGTAGGGTAATATCTTCCGCATTTTAATCTGTGTTTTTGGTGTGATAGAAATGGAGAAAGAGAAAGAGAGGGGGAATCCCGTTAGGGTGGAAATCGAGGAATTAATAGAAGCAGGCGATCTCAGGAGCTTGCTCTATAAAGCGGGCGAGTTGCACGGGCATTTATGCGGGCATCTGGCGTACGGAGTGAAGGCAGGCTATATTGCGATGCGAGAATTAGGTCTGAAAAGCAAGGGTATGGAAGAGGTAATTGCAATTATCGAGACCAATAACTGCTTTAGCGATGGTCTACAAATGGTCACCGGCTGTTCCTTCGGAAACAACGCCCTGATATATCGCGATTTCGGCAAGACCGCTGTAACCGTAGCGAAAAGGGATGGGACTGCAATAAGAATATTTTTAAATCCCGAATTTGAGGATCGTCGTAAAGATGTGTATCCCGAAGCATATAAGCTGTTCGATAAGATAGTTGCAAAGCGTGAAAAGCCAACTCCAGAAGAGCATGAAAGATTGATGCAGTTGTTTTCCGAGCTGTCAATTGCGGAATTGGAAGAATCCGCAGATGAGATGTTCATAACAAAGCGTCTGGAAATTGTAGTGCCTGAGTACGCGCCCATTTTCGCTTCGGTGAGATACTCGATTTGTGGCGAGAACGTAATGAAAAGTCGAGCTGTGGCAGAGAATGGGGAATATTTTTGCTTCCCTTGCTATAACCGAGGATACTATCAGATGGATGGATCAGGTATTTCATTCGAGGAGAAAAATCTTCAAGGTGAAGACATAAGAGGAGGTGCTAACGAAGATGAAAAATAAACATATCGCAATTCTAACATTATTGTCAATTCTACTGTTCGCGTTATTAACAGGCTTGACCATCGCCAGGGCAGATTCTGAAAATGCAAACGCTGGAGGGGTAACATATATAATTGCAGATCCCACGGGTGATTGGGGCTATCCCACCCCTCATGGGCACTATCCAAGGGGTCCTGGTTACGTAAGGATGAGTTATATCTTTGATACGTTGGTATGGAAGGACAAACAAGGTTTCGTGCCCGCGCTTGCCACCGACTGGGAGTACCTTGGAGATGAAAATGCATTCCTGTTCCACTTGCGTAAAGACGTTACCTGGCACGATGGTGAGAAGTTTACGGCTGAAGATGTCGCTTTTACCTACAATTATCTTAAAGAACATCCCTCATGGTGGGTGGACCTTAAATCCGTGGAGCGGACTGAGGTACTTGACGAATATACCGTGAAGATATACTTGACAGAGCGTTATGCCCCTTTCCTGAGCGATGTTGCAGGCGCATTAGCCATCATCCCAAAACATATATGGCTGGATGTCGAGACTCCAAATGAATTCACAGAACCAGAAGCGCTTATAGGAACCGGACCATATAAACTCGTTGATTACAGCAAAACTCATGGCACATACCTCTATGAAGCCAACAAGGATTACTATCTGCGAAAACCTGACATAGATCGCATACAATTTGTAAAAATCAGTGAAGAGATGGCCCCTACAGCATTAATGCGAAAAGAAGTCGCCGCCGCTGCCATCCTACCGGAAACCGTAGAGGAGGTTAGAGGGAAGGGTTTCGTGATATTAAACCAATCAGGAAATTGGAATGCTAAGCTCATGATAAATCACGAAAAGGAGCCAATGTCTTCTAAGGTGTTTAGACACGCTCTCGCCTATGCAATCAACAGGACTGAACTGGTTG
>WJOV01000160.1 GCA_009618475.1 Methanosarcinales archaeon
TCTCCAACTGTGAAGAACGAAGAGTAAATCGCTACGTGAAATAATTTAGAATTCTATCCCGATCTTCATTTTCCTTTTTGAGCTTCATACCCGCGGCATTTATAGGAGCCCCGGAGGGCGACACTGCTCTTTGCTTGTTGCCCGCGCATCGTTTATTGCTGGAAGGCAGAGCTTACGAAGCAACGGTTCTTTCGGTAATAGGCAGTTATGGCGCCGTTATTTTCGCTTTCCTTTTCCTCATTCCTTTCTTTTTCCTCCTCTCCACCTTACACCTCTACGAAATTCTCCAGAGCCATATACTTTACATACTCATTGGAATATCCGCGTTACTCATTCTAACAGAGAGTTTCAGCGAAAGAATGGAAGCATACCAGGCAATTCTTCTTTCTTCCTCTGTGTTTCTCCTCTCCGGAGTGTTTGGCTGTGTGATACTGAACATGCCGGTGCATTCGCCATTCTTTTTTCGCTCTTCTACGCTTTTTCCCGCACTTACCGGTTTATTCGGGCTCTCGACCATTTTATTCTCACTGTTTCACACGCCAGAGATACCGGAGCAAAGGATAGAAGAGCCGGTAATGGAGAAAGGAGAAATTGTAAAATCCGTTATCTCAGGCTCGGCTTTGGGCTCCTTAGTTAGCTTCCTGCCCGGCATCACTTCCGCACATGCAACCGTGATGGCAATGCTTGCAAGAAGAAACAGGGACCCCGAGCAGGTAATCACGACTTTAAGTGGTGTTAACACTGCGAACGTTATTTTCTGCCTGGCAACGCTATTTCTTATTTCCAAAGCGAGAAGCGGAGCAACGATGGCTATAAACAACCTCTTACAAGTTCAATCATGGGAAACGGTCATCCCGCCTTTAGCATTGATTTACTTGCTAATAGCAGTGTCGATTGCATCCGCATTCTCTTTCTTCATTACGAAATACGTGGGAAAGCAATTCGCTTTGCAATTCGTTAAAATACCGTATCGAAAGATGCTTGGCGGCATTGCAATTTTCCTTTCCGTGCTTGTTTTCCTTTTTACTGGCGCTTTAGGCTTGCTGATTCTTCTCGTAGCTGCTTGTATAGGTCTTATCCCGGTTTATTTCGGCGTCCGAAGAAGTAATTGCATGGGCGTGTTGCTTCTACCGATAATCGTGATGCTGTGGGGCGCAGTCTAATTTTCTATTGATGAAATCACTGGATTTTTAGATAGTACCGCCGATGCTATCCCCTGAATAAGAAACCTCTTCAAAAGTTAACATACCTTTAAAAAATTTTCATAGATAGAAAGTTTTTTAAATATAAAATAATAATCTTTTATTAGAATGAAGATGCTATCTCACTTTTGGAAGCCCGAAAAAAGCGAAAAGGTTATCTATCAGATAGGAAAGTTAATTAATAGGAAGATGTGAAAAATGGATGAGATTGGAGATATTGAATTTGATAAAGAAAAGTTCAAGCAAACCCTACATTATATAATAAGTCAATGTGGTCATTTGGAGAACATTGGTAAGACCGTGCTATACAAGATACTTTATTTTTCAGATTTTGATTATTATGAGTTATATGAAGAAAACTTGACGGGAGAAGTATATCGCAAATTACCAAACGGACCTGCTCCGGTACATTTTGAAGAAGTGATGGAGGAACTTGAAGCTGAAGGTAAGATTAATCATTTTCCTGTGAAGAGTGGGGATTTTATTCAACAAAAATTTCTATCGTGCAAAGAACCAAATTTGGTTTTGCTTAGTGGGAAAGAAATACGGACTATCGGTCGTGTTATAGCAAAATGCTTTAGTATGAATGCCAGACAAATAAGTGCCTTTTCGCATGAGGATATGCCTTATAAAGCAACTAAAGATAGGGAGATTATCGACTACGAAATGGTATTCTATCGAAATCTTCTTTTTTCTGTAAGAGAATACGGCGAGGATGACTGAGTTTGTAAAGACTCCCGAATTTTCAAATGATTTGAAAAAGATATATAAAAGATTCAAATCAATATACAAGGACTTGCAGCGTTTTAAAAACGCATTAGAATTGGAATTACCCAAGCGTTTATCTGGGACTGTCAGAATTTCAAGACTTGGTCACGATGTAAAAGTTCCAATCTATAAAGTAAGACATTTTAGGTGCCAATCTCTTAAAGGAAAGGGCAGCAGGAGTGGAATTCGTATAATTTACGCGTATGAGCAGGATGAGGATAAAGTCACGCTGATAGAGATATACCATAAAAATAAAAAGGAAAATGAAGATCGGGATAGAATTCTAAATTATTTCACGTAGCGATTTACTCTTCGTTCTTCACAGTTGGAGAACGTAATACGCCAATAATATCCTCTTTAGCCAGGTCGAGTATGCGATGCTTCAAATCCTCACATTGCTTCTTAACGTCACCTTCCAGCTCGAGTTCTTCACCACCCTTAAAAATCTCTTCCTTTACCCTTTCCCCTATAATATCGTCCCTTTCCGGCTTTAATCTCATTATCACCGAATCAGGTGGCAGGAATTTCACGTATTCTTCCAGCGCTCCACTTTCTATCCCATTTATCAACCCATCTGCGTCGCCGTCTGTAATGCCTATCATGCGAATGCCAAACCTTTTCAGCAAGTCGCCGGCAATGCTTGTCGTATCGTCTCCGATAGCTACCGCAACTTCAACGTCAGCATCCCGCCCCTCTATCTTCGGAAAAAGGTTCTCGACGGTGCAGAAAAAGCATGCTATCTTCTTTCTCTTCCCCTTTCTTGATACTCCGTCCATTCCTATCGTTCTCGGTTTCGTCCTCCTGATTACACTTGCAGTTTTTATCATCTCTTTCTCCAGATCCAACGGTGGCAGTTTCTCAAGGTTATGATTTATCAACGTGCCGCCCATGATTTTTACAAGCTTTCCCGCTTTCGCAACCAGCGTAACACTATTATTTTTGTTTTCATGCGAGGACATTCCGATAACAACGCCATCCACAACGATTTTCTCACCGGGATGCACACCTCTTATCTCTCTATACATCAAATCCGAATGAACGTCTTTTTTGCATCGTGATTCAAGCTTGTGCGGTTCTCTCTCCTCGAACGCTCTGAAAACTCCCGTTATCTTTACATATACATTCTCATTCCCGGGCTTCACGAGCCATCGAATAATAATCCTGCTGCTGTATTCTAATTGCGCAAAAGAAAGATTATCCTTCGCACTACCTCTATAAATAAAATTCCTTAGAATGCCCTCACCAAGCATGAAGCCGCTTTCTTCGGTCTTCGCGTGGTTCACCAATACGATAAAATCTACTCCACGATTGACAAAATCTTCCACTACTTCTGAGGGTTTCATATCCTTGCTTATGTCTATTACGTGCCGCATACCCGCGTCTATAACCGCGGTTTTACCCGTTATTCCACCCAAAGCCGCTTCTACCTCAAATCCCGCTTCCTTTAGCGTTTCTATCGTTTCTTCCGCTTCGCCTTCGTCTATTACCTCCGGTCCGTGAACAAGCAATCCTATGGGTTTCATCGCACTTTCTTAATCATTTATAACTTAGTAATAGGATTTAAAACACAAATTTAACATAATTTCATGGCCGTAAAGAACAAGCCGAACACGAAGGCAAAACCGCTTTTAATGGTAAGCGAGAGCATGCGTAACGCGGACATGTATTACGCCACTCGTTTTCTCGCAGCAGACCCTTTTATTTATCTCTGCTTTCCTCATGGAGAAAAGGATCTACTTATTGTGTCGCAGATGGAGTATGAAAGAGCGATAAAAGAATCAATTGTAAATGAAGTTCGTTCTACGCTTGATTACGGCTATAAGATTAAAACGGAAGAGCTTATTGCAAAAATCCTTCAGGAAGAGAGTATAAACGCAATAGAAGTGCCAGGGTATTTTCCTTTATTTACTGCCGATGCGCTGAGGAATAAAGGCATAAAAGTGGTGCCCGTGGAGGAAGTGATGATGACGGAAGAGCGTGCGATAAAGGATGAGCAGGAGATAAATTATTTGCGGAAGGCACAAAGAGCATGCGAGCACGCAATGGAACTCGCCATAGCACTCATAAAAAG
>WJOV01000152.1 GCA_009618475.1 Methanosarcinales archaeon
TCACATTATGGTGGTTTACTATATGCAAAAGTGATGGAAATGCCGGATGCGGAGGATGAAAAGTTTAAATATCACTAGATTTTTAGATAGTGCCCCATATCCCAATATTATTTCTTCTATAAGTGCGAATCCAATAGAGAAGAAACCTTTTTTCCATTTCTTCCCGGGCAGCAAAGCATTAACGGTCGGAAGTTACGGCTGCAATTTCTCCTGCCCCTGGTGCCAGAACTGGGACATTAGCAAATCCGTTCCGAATCCCGCGAGGAGTAATTATGTATCGCCAGAGCGATTCGTGCAAATGGTGAAAGAAATGGGATGCAAGGGGACTTCTATATCCTTTAACGAGCCAACTTTGCTTCTCGAATACTCGCTTGACGTTTTTGAGCTTGCAAAAAAGGAGGGGTATTATAATACATACGTGACGAATGGCTACATGAGCGCTGAAGCGCTGAGATTGCTGGTGGAGCATGGATTAGACGCGATGAATGTGGATTTAAAAGGTTGTGATTATCCGGCATATAGGTCGCAGGAACTCGGTCTTTACGAGGGACGGACACCTGTTGAAACTCTGGAGCGTGCGTGGGAAATAGGGAAGGAAGAGAGTTTGAATTATGTTTACATTGGTAATGTTCCCGGGCATCCTTACGAAAATACTTATTGCCCACGTTGCGGCACGCTGTTAATCAAACGATATGGATTTGATGTGGTTAGCTATCGCGTAACCACGGAAAATAAATGCCCTGAATGTGGAGAGGCTATCCGTATCTGCTCAAAATTCAGTGGAATTTTGAATAGACAATAAATTTGTTTACCTCCCTGTTTGAAAGACCTCCTGCATCCTGAACAACTCATTCATGTCCCCATCCACCTTCATTTTTCCTTCCCTGAACGCTTTCTGTCCTTCCAATTTACCCTCAGCAATTGCAACCCAATCTTCCCTGCTTGCTGTGATAATAAGCTTTGGATTGGCTGCTTCTCCTGCTTCAAGCTTGCACTTCTGGTCCTTTATCTCCACGTAAAATTTACCTCCACTCTTCCCAGTTATGTTGTATTGTATAACTGTGCTCCATCTCTTCGCCTCTTTTGCATTGAATCCCGTAACCATACCCTCGAAAATTAGTCTGAGTGGCAACTTGCTTAAGTCTTTCGGCTTAGCCTTTTCTCCGTATTTCCTCATGTAATAAGGCACGTAATACTTCGGCAGCACTTTCGTAAATGCTATCGCCACGAATAGTAAAGCAAAACAAACGACGTGCATAGCAAGACTATAAAATCCCCACACAGCGCTTATTACAGCATTGATAGCGAAGACGGCAGCGAAAATCCACGTAAGAATATAATTCACCGAGATGAAAGCAGGAGCATCCCAAACCGCTTCTATTACCTGCTCTTTTGCGTGCTGCAATGTGAATGGATTTCTTATGATTAGCGATACAAATGCCATCAGGGCTAAGGCGCTCCATAACAACGAACTAATGTATTTTTCCAAAATTATGCCGGCAACTGGGAAAAGAAGCGAGATGCCACAACCTGCGAAGAAGCATGGAAAAACAACATCTATCGTCTTTAAATTCCCAAACTTCGATGCAATGACTGCAAAGACGAGAGCTAAAACAATAGCAGAAATTACACCCGCCTTAAAATATCCCATCATTGACAGCGCAACAAAGGGGATAAGAGAGAAATAACTCAGGGCACCTACCAGTTTCTCAAGCTTTGTTCTTTCTTTCTCCCAGGATTCTTCACCCATTTTTTTTCTCCTTAGTTTTGGTTTAACGACCCACGACTTTCAAGAAACTATACGTTCTTTTGTCTTTCTTTGAGAGTTTAAACGAACCTTTATCTGTTACCTTAGACAGCATTTCTTTCTCTTTCATGTGATGGTCACTAAAAGACAGAATTCCATTTGGTTTCAATACTCGATGTAACTCCTCTAATACTCCATTTGGGTCACCCAAGTCGTGAAAGGTATCGTATAATAGAACTACATCTATGCTATTATCTTGCAATCCGGTTTTGCAATTGGAACAAATAGTTTCCACATTCGTCAGTTGCTTTTTTGAAGCGATATTCTTGACCGTCTGAATTGCAAGTGGATGGAGGTCTAAGGCGTAAATTTTCCCTGATTTGCCTACCAATTCCGCAGCAGCGATTATATAACCCCCGGGACCACAGCCATATTCAAGGATACGAAATCCCGTTTTTATCCCTACCTCTTTCAAGATATTCTTACGAGGCAAGAAGAAATCGCGAAATTTGTAGCCGAAAGACATGAATTTGAAATGAAAATTGGACATTGTTTTATCCATGGTGGCTTCTTTTTCTGATTCTTCTTTCTGAGATATATACTCTGCTATCATCTTTGTCTCATTCCCCCTTCGTTCGAAATGTCGAAGCCATTCTAAACAAATCGTTCATGTCCCCCTCTGCTTTCATTTTCCCTGTCATGAACGCTTCCTGTCCCTCTAATCTACCTTCAACGATTGCAAACCAGTCTTCCGTGCTTATTGTAATCGTAAGCTTTGGATTCTCAACCACGCCTTCGCCAAGAGAACATTTCTGATCCTTCACTTCGATGTAGAATTTACCTCCACCTTCTCCAGTTATATCGTACTGAATCACTGTCTTCCAGCCTTTAGCTTCTTCGGCATCGAAGCCCTTTACCATACCTTCAAATATTTCTTTTAAACCCATTTCCCCCATTTTTGTTGCCTCCTTCAATCAATCCACCCTTTATCCTTCCAGTATTCATAATCTGCCTTGAAGAAATCCTTGTTCCTTAGAATTAGCCGCTTCAGTTGGTCTTTAGTTTTGGTGTTCAACCAATCTTCTGACGGCTTCCTCTTCTCTTTTATAGCCTGCACCAATTCTCTGCCGACCTGAGCGGCTTGGTCGAGAACGTTTTGGCTGAGTCCTCCAGGTATAACTGCATATCCGCATACCTTTCCAACCGGAGTGGCACCCCAGCCCAGCAAAATCCGGTTCATGTAGTCAGCTACATCTTCTACACTTCCAACACCTGCAAAAACAGAAACTGAAGCGCCGTATTTACCCTGCAAACAAGGTCTGTGCCCCAATGAAACGCATCTGTCAAAGAAAGTCTTCATCTGTGCTGTTACATGCAGGATATAAACAGGGCTACCCAAAACGATTCCATCTGCCGCAAGCATTTTTTCCTGTATTTCCTTCACGTCATCCTTCTGCGGGCACTCGCCTTCTCTCAAGCACGTAGCGCAACCAGCGCAGTAGTTAATTTCCAAGTCGCTTAGCAGCACGATTTCAGTTTCTGCACCCATTTTTTCTGTCTCTTTCAACATTCGCTCAACTATTTTGTATGTATTGCCGATTTTCCTATGTGGGCTTCCCACTATTCCAAGGATTTTCATTTTTTCTTCTTTCCCTCCTTCAACAATTTTTCATCATAATTTATAAAAGCTAAAAGCCCCCTTATAAAACGGATGAAAGAGCAATCGGAAGATATAAGGATTAATCCTGAGATGGAAGCATCAAACCTGCTGAAGCTCAGCAGCTTATTGTTTGAACTTTCCCACCCTTGGAGACTGAAGGTGTTACTGCTAATCGCGGAAGAAGGGCAAAGGCATAGCTACATCTCCCAGAAACTAAAAATCTCGCCACAAGAAACATCGAGACATCTTACAAGACTGCAGGATGCGAAGCTAATCAAGAAAGATGCGCAAGGCTTTTACAGACTTACGAATTATGGAAAGGCAGTTTTGTCTTTGTTACCAGGTTTTGAATTCCTTGCAGAAATCGGGGAAGATTTGATGACCCTCAATTTAGATATACCAAAAGAATTCATCGAGAGGATTGGCGAATTAAAAAGCTTTGAAAAAACAGAGGGAGTGATGATGATTTTTAGAAGAGTTGAGCTTGCATTGGCTGATGCTGAAAAGTACATGTGGATTTTATCACCTGAGGTTTTAATGAGCACGGTGCCGATAATTGGTAAAAATCTGGAAAAGGGGTTGGAGTTTAGACTCATATTGCCAAAAAATGTTAGATACCCACCAAAATTCGAACCCAGACAGTGCGAACACCTGAGGTTTATTGACGAAATAAAGATTTCGATAGTTATGACCGAAAAGAGTGCAGGTTTTTCTCTTCCCGCAAAAGATGGGAAGGTAGACTTCTCAATAGCTTTCGCTAGCAGGGATGAAGAGTTTCATAAATGGTGCGAGAATTTGTTTTTGTATTATTGGGAGAAGGCAATACCTAAACATCTCCATAATTAAAAAGTTTGTCAAGTCCTTAATAATCCTTCTCCCCGCTCTTCCTCTTATTCTCAGCCAATCTCCGTATCAACCCCAACCCTTTCTTCTCTATTTCCTTCACCTCAACGTACCCTTTTTCCACCGCACCTCTAACTATCTCTTCTCCTCGTTCTGTGCGAGCGAAAATCGTTGACCACGCATCTTCAGAGCCCACGGAGCCCACGGAGATGTCAGCGAGTTCCGCGGTATAATCCACGCAAACTGAACAGCCCTCGCCCACATATTTCTTTATCTCGTCTAACGGAATACTATGCTTCTCATCTGCATGTACTAAAAAATCCTTACCCTTTATGTCGAACTTCCTCACCTTTTCTAACTTGACATAATTATTCGCTATGAAATCCAGCAAATCCGCTTTGAAATTCTCCATGCAGAACAACCCTATCAACAACTTTATCTTCTCTTTTCCTACTTCATACGGCTGCTCCGCAGTCTGGACTTTTCTCAAACCCTGTATTTGACACGGCAGCCCTACAAACCCTATATTTTCACAGCCTGCTTCCATCGCCTCTTTTACACCTACTACGCCTGGATAAAGCGTGTATTTCGTGCCCGCACCTTCCTTCAACGATTCGTAATTCTTCGCAACCTTCGTTACTGGCTTCCAATGGTCATCCGAGGTAGTAATCACAGCGCAATCTATCATGCCCGCCTCAAGTGCATAAGCGAGCAGAGAAGTAACCGCACCACCATCCTGCCCCTTTACATCCTCTTTCTTTGACCGAACCGCATAACAACTTCTATAAACGCCGAAGACGTCTTTCTGTTCCTCTCCAAATATTCGCCGCTCTATCTCCGATAACGGCAAGAAAGTCCTTGGACAGAAAGCATAGCACAACCCGCATACCGTATCATAGTCCTCAACGAACTCGGGTTCTACTGCATCCACTGTTTTTATCTTATCGCAAAACGCCACACAGGTGCCACAAAGACAGCAAATTCTTTTCGCCACGACTTCTCGCTTCAAATCCAAAAAACCCTGTTCTAAAAAAGTTGGTAACTTTACATACCCCCCCGCTTCCACTTCCGTTCCCATTTTACCTACCCCTTTTTTTATCATAGAAACATCCACTTCTTTATAAATAAACTGCTCTATTTTTTGAGCCCTTTTTCACTTCACACCGCAACCTAAGAGCGGAAGATAAAAAGATGATAGAGTATGGGGCGGAGACAAAGGTAAATCGTCAAAATCGGCTTTGGGACACATTCGGCTTCATCCCAAAAGTAGGGAATGTAATCTATGTTCCGTAGCACGTAAAATCTTCGTTTTTTACCCCAACGTTCTCTTCACATGAAATGTGCATAGGAAATACAACCTGTTTCGCAAATCCGAAAAGTTTTTAAAGCAAGAAGGCGAAACATAAATTATAGTTCAAAAAGGTAAGAGGTGAGGTAAAAGAGATGGTTAGTAAGCTGCATACCAAAGTTACCACCGGGGTGTTTATCTCGGGAGAATTCCTTAGCCAGGCGGGCATTACTGAGGGTGATATTGAAATAGAGGTTGCCAACAAGGAGATCCTGATTTATCCTGCTAAATCAGGTGCAGGGGAAAAGGTTTTCACCTTTGATTCCCCCTTGTGGAAATGTGTTGGATTTGTCGAAATAGAAGGTATCAGTGGCAAAGAGCACGATAGGTATATCTACGATGAAGAAAGGTAAAGTTATTTTCGTTGATAATAGATTGCCTAAGTGAGTTTAAGGTTTACACCGATAATCTCGTCTATCTCATCCTTACTTCCCAATTTTGGCATTTTTCATTTCACTCCCGCCTTCTCCTTCAGTTCCAAATACTCCGCCTCCACCCGCGCCTGTATTTTCTCTATAACATCCTCGGTAAGATGCCTGAACCGCCCCTGCTTTTTCATATATTCCTTCACGGGTTTCAACTCCGGTAAATCAATGCTTAATCGGTATTCGCCGTTAATCACTTCATAAAGCGGAAATACGCCGGTCTCCACTGCCAAACGACCAATTTCTATTGATAGATTTGGCTGGCACCTCCAGCCCGTAGGACAGGGAGATAAAATATGAACGTAAGCAGGTCCTTCGATTTCCACCCCTCTTTTCACTTTATCCATCAAATCAAACGGATAAGAAGGGCAAGCCGTCGCTACGTAAGGTATCTTATGCGCAACTGCGATTTCCGGCATGTTCTTCTTCCACGTCATCTGTCCTATGCTTTTCTTTCCCACAGGTGCGGTAGTCGTCCATGCACCGTAAGGTGTAGAGGAAGACCTCTGTATCCCAGTATTCATATAAGCTTCGTTATCGAAACAGCAATAAAGGAAATTATGCCCGCGCTCCATTGCACCCGACAATGCCTGTATCCCTATATCCGAAGTGCCGCCGTCACCCGCAAACCCAACAAACTTTACTTCCTTCGCAGGTGTGATTTTACCTTTCCTCACCCTCGCTTTATACGCCGATTCTATACCTGACACCACTGCGGCAACGTTCTCAAACAGCGTATGAATCCAGGGGACGCACCACGAAGTCTGCGGTAACAACGATGAGATAATCTCTATGCAACCCGTAGCATTAACGATTATCACATTTTTCCCAAGCGCTTTACACACGTGCCGAACTGCGAGAGCCTCTCCACAACCTATACAGGCACGATGCCCGGAAGCGAAGTTCTCTTCGGTTGTAACCAATCTCGGCACAAACAATTCCGCTTCTTCTTTCTCCATCTCTTTCTCCTTATTCCCTTATTCCCTTATACCAATCATCTCCGCTTCGATTTCCTCTCCCCGCTCTATCGCTTTTACTTTTTCCAATGCTCGACTTACCATATATTTGAATCCTTCTATCGGTATATCGCGGCCTCCAAGCCCTCCGATGAACCCCACGATGTAAGGTTTTTTCCGCTGGTCATACAATGCCGATTTCACCTCCGAACAAACCGGACCGCCCATTCCAAAAGATATAGCCCGGTCTAACACCACAAGAAGCTCGACGTCCTTTACCGCTTCTCTGAACTCTTTGAATGGAAAAGGTCGCCACAATCGCAACCTTATAAGACCCACATCTTCCCCTTCTTCTCTCATTTCATCTACTGCAAGCATCGCCGTCTCACCGCAGCTTCCCATTGTCAACATCGCAATTCTCGCATCTTCCATCTTGTATTTCTCAACCGGCGAGTAATATCGTCCAAAAGTATCTCCAAACTCTTTCCACGTTTCCACTATTTTCGGTCTCGTGTTCGCGAAAGCTACCTCCTGCGCCTTCTTCGTCTCCGGATATATAAACGGCGGACCATAACAGCCCATGCTCACGGGTCTGTCCGGGTCTAATACAAAAGGATGCTCGTATTCCGGAATGAACCCCGCTACTTCTTCCTCATCCGGCAATACCATGTCCTCGATTACGTGCGAAAGATAAAATCCATCGAGGTGAACCATCGCAGGAAACAGAACCTCTTTATCCTCGGCTACCCTGTATGCACATAGCGTGAGGTCGAATGCCTGCTGGTTGTTCTCTGCAAACATCTGTATCCAGCCTATGTCACGAATCGCCATCACGTCTGAATGGTCGCACCATACCGAAAGAGGAGCGGACAATGCTCGGTTCGCTATCACCGCAACCACAGGCAGCCTCATTGAAGAGGGTATGTACAACACCTCGTGCATTAATTCCAGGCCCTGACCCGCAGTGCATGTAAAAACTCTTGCTCCAGCCGCCGATGCGCCTACACATGCGCTCATCGCAGAATGCTCTGATTCCACACATATAAACTCCGCATCTAACTCGCCATCAGCTACCATCTCTGATAACCGTTCTACAATGTGCGTCTGTGGTGTGATTGGATATGCCGCGATGACATCGGCGTTTGCCATCCGAACCGCTTCCGCAACTGCAAATGAACCTTCCAAACCCTCAATTTTTACTTTTTTCATTCTCTATCTTCTAACTATTTCTTATTTTATTATAAAATGATTTTCGGTATTTATTTGTATAGCTGTGTGAAAAAACCACGAGATTACACGTGATTACTTTTTCTTTTTTGCAAAAAGAAAAAATTATTTCGAGTTTAGCTACCGCTATTAAATCTAATATTTCCCATTTCCTGCCTCGTCGGCTATTCTTCTTTAATTTCCAAAAGGTCGTATATTAGCATTCCGATGAACAATATACAAAAGATGGACATAAGAAATGTTACAGAAAATATCCAGGTCACGATTGTATTTTGGAATGAGGACATATCCTGCCCAATATACAAATCCATATTTGCGATAATCCCCAAAACTGAAAGGAAAATAATGGGAATAGCAAATAGCACGATGCCCTTTACGCCTTGAGTTAAAACCCCCTTCTTTTTTTGCTCTTTCTTTCCTTGCACTATATCTCCATGTCCTCTTGCTATAAAAACGGCTATCATTATAACGCCAGTTAAAATAATCCCAAATAGTTGAAAATTAATGCTGTAAAGGTTTGACAGAACTTCTTTACCGATGGTAATATTCGCATTCAAAATTTTAAAGTCAAAAATCACTTTTAAGAAGCCCAGTGATATAAAAGTCCCAAATATTTCAAGCGAGTTTCTTCTTTCAAAGAAAGCCTCTAATCTGGGTAGGCGCTCTTCTTCCACCAATTTAAAATAGCGATTGAAAACGATAATCCACGGAATACTAATAAAAATTATGCCAAGATTAAATAATCGGTTTTCTTCCATTTTTAATACAACCAATGTTGAATATAAAATGAAACCAATTAGAAGAATACCAAAAATATTAGCAACAATCGTTTTTTCTGTTTTCAAAGCAATTATGAAAAGTATAATCAGTAATAACAACAAAGAAATCTCCAGATACAAGTAGTTTATAGACAAAGAGAGAACAGACAATGCAATTATTAGAACAATTAAAGTACCAAAGCCTTTGTGGGTTAAAATGTTGACCATTTTTTAATACACTTTTCGTCTAATAAGATATGCTACGGCTAATAATCCCGCAAATGCAAATATTATTTCAAAGCCAGGTATTCCCGTTTTCTGTGGCACTAACGGATTCGGGTCTTGTGGGTCCCACAATCCGTCATTATCAGTGTCTTTCGCATGAGGGTTAGTCCCAGCCTTCCTCTCAAACTCATCACTCCAGCCGTCACCATCTGAATCGATTAGCGCTGGAGTTACTTCCGGTAGCGTTGGTGTAGGTGTTGTTGGTTTAACTGTTGGCGAAACAATTGGCGTTACTACATGCATTGGTGTTGGCGTCGGCGTTGGACTTGATGCTGATGCTACTTTTACTCTTTGCAGTATGTCCCCCGTTGGAATGTAGCCCACTGAGATTGTATCGCCAGATGCAAGCGCGGGAACGATGATTTTCAATTGCTCACCACTCTCAAAGTTCGCGTCCGCGTCACCACCTTCTGTTACACTTGAACTCCACGTAATATCCGCACCGTTATGCGTCACCATTAGGTTATTCCAGTCGGCAGCGCCACTTGTAAACGCATCGACTATTGCATCTCCACCGTGGTGAACCACAGTTATCTCTACATTATTTACAAGGGCATCTTCAATAACTATGGCAGCGTTCGGTGTTTTTGGAGTTGGTGTTGGTACAGCAGAAGCCAGACCAACTAAAAACAGAATGGCAATCAATCCAGATGTGATAATTTTCGTGTTCATGGTGACCTCCTTATAATTCTAATAAGATATGCTACCGCCAATAGCCCCGCAATTGCGAATACCGCTTCAAATCCCGGTATTAATGGAGTTGGCGCAGGTGTTTCTTCATCTTTTGCTGAGATATAAATCGTTGCTGAAGTTTCGTATCGCTTACCCTTCTCATCCTCGTAAGTTACCTTTACTGGAACTGCTCGGTTCTTCTCCTCCAAAATCCTGAACGAATGTATAATGGAATATGTTTGTCCAACATCCATATCTCCACTCCAGGTTATAAGATTCCCTGCACTGTTTGCACCATCTACGTAATTTACTGATACACTTGAGGGTATATGTTCTCTCAAATTGATGTTCTTCGCAATCCCATCCCCCGTATTTGAGATTGTAACAGTAATCAATACATCCTCTCCAACTTCAGGCTCTTCTCTTAGCGTTGTTTGGCTGACTGTCAATTGTGGTTTTCCTATCAGTGCTTTTGTTGGGATAGGGGTTGAGGTAGACGTAGGTGTTGGCGTTGGCGTTGGCGTTACTTCCGGTGGTGGCGTAGGAGTGGATATTATTATAGGTGTCGAAGTGGGATGAGGTGTAGGAATAGCTTCACCAAAAATTGAATAGTTCCACTGCCCTTTTCTTTCTAACGGTTTATCCTTCATAGGTGTTAGCTGAGCTACATACGTCTCTTTATCTGTGTATGATATGATCATTTCATTCAAGTCTACTGGCTCTTGTCCCGCAGTTAGCGATAAATAAAATATTATGCCCGTCAGATGTTCGCCATCTGCACTGAGACCTATCACATCGCCAGCTAACTCAACAGATGATGTTGCCTGTCCAACGCTCGTGTGGATGACTTCATTAGCAGTATAAAGCATGAAGGGATACAACAAAAAATGTAAATTCATAACAGAATAAATTGCAGCCGGTGCTGTCCTCGTTATTGATAACGTTGCTCCAGTAGGAGGTTTTATTTCGATTGTAAACTCATCATTTGCACTCAAATCTTGTGGAAACGAAACTTGTATTTCTGCCTTCTCTCCATGCTCCAAAAGTGTATCTGTATCAGCAGAAGTCATATCAGCTATACCACTTAAAAGCAGAAGGGTAATCAATCCTGATGTGATAATTTTCATGTTCATGGTGACCTCCTTATAATTCTAATAAGATATGCTACGGCTAACAATCCAGCAATTGCGAATACCGCTTCAAATCCCGGTATAAGAGTTGTCGCAGGTATTTCTTCAGCTTTTGCTGATATATAAATCGTTGCTGAAGTTTCGTATTTCTTACCATTTTCATCCTCGTAAGTTACCTTTACAGGAACTGCTCGGTTCTTTTCCTCTAAAATCCTGAACGAATGCATAATGGAATACGTTTGTCCGACATATAAATCTCCATTCCAGGTTATAAGATTCCCTGCACTGTTTGCACCATCTATGAAGTTTATTGACACGCTGGAAGGTATATGCTCTCTCAAATTGATATTCTTCGCAATCTCATTCCCCGTATTTGAGATTGTAACGGTAATCAATACATCTTCTCCAACTTCAGGTTCTTCTCTTAGCGTTGTTTGGCTGATTGTTAATTGTGGTTTTCCTATCGGTGCTTTTGTTGGTGTGGGTGCTGGAATGTATGGTGTTGGCGAGGGTGTTGGTTTAACAGTTGGCGGAACAGTTGGCGTTACTACTGGCGTAGGTGTTGACATGGCTATTGGCGGGGGTGTGGGTGTGGGTGTCGGTGTTGGTGGATAATAATAGGGGATTGGTGTTGGCGTGGCTATCGGCATAGGTGTGGGTGTCTGGATAGCTTCACCAAAAATATAATAATTCCACTGCCCTCTCCCCTCCAAGGGCTTATCTCCCATCGGTGTTAATTCTACATACCCTTCCTCGTCCATGTATGTCAGTGTCATCTCGTCCAAGTTTACTGGCTCTGCTCCGGCAGTTAGTTCCAAATAAAATTCTATATCCGTCATATATTCGCCATCCGCACTGTGACCTATCACATCACCAGCTAACTCAACAGATGATGTTACCTGCTCAACGTCCGTGAATGAATGTAAAATCACGGTAGAATAGATTGCTGCTGGAGTTCTTCTTTCTATTTCCAATATTGATTCGATAGGTGGTTTTATTTCGATTAGAAACATTTTATTTACGCTTAAATCACTTGGCACTGAAACCCTTATTATGGCCTTCTCTCCATGCTCCAAAAGTGTATCTGTATCAGCAGAAGCCATATCAACTATGCCACTTAAAAGCAGAACGGCAATCAATCCAAATGTGATAATTTTCATGTTCATGAAGACCATTTTATAATTCACTCTTTAAAAACTTTATTGCTACTTGAAATCTTTTAACCAACTATTTTAAATTTTTTAAAACCGATGTATATTTTTATTATACATTTAAACAATGTTTACTATGAATGAATGTTACCTACCTTTCAGAAAAGTCCAATAGTGAAAACTCGCTTATCAAAAAGAAAGTTCCGAGGAAAACACACTCTCCAGCAAATCCTCTGAAATATCAATCTCGGTTCCAAATGCCGATAGCAAATAAGTGGTATCTTAAAAAACCTTCAGCTCTTGACCACTTCCTCCGCAAAGCTTTTGACGGCTCACTTAATTGTGTAGCCGAGTAAAAAACCACGAACTTTCACAAAAAAGAAAAACAAATAAGTTCTTTTGGTAAAGCTTTTCTTTAAGCCCTTACAGGGCTTGCGGGGTAGTGGGGCAGAGCCCCACATAAGAAACGGTTTCTCGTGGAAATCAACAATATGGCCAAATGGCAACTTCGTTTGGGATTAAACAGCATCAAAAAAAAAAAATCGGAAAGTATAATTTGACATTGTCAAATTACTTCTTGTGATACACATAAGACCCGTCCCCTCTATCAGTAAATCCCATTTTTACCCAGAATCCCGTGGCTTTGTATCGCACCCTGTCTGCGATGATGGTGTCAAAGGATTCTTTGAACATTTCGACCGTCTTTCTACCATAGCCGCGCCCCTCGAATTCAGGAAATATATTTATTGAACAAATCGTCAGGGTCCTGCCATTGATCAAGCCTCTGGCCTTGCCCACCCGGGTAGCACCGCAATCGATATTTAACCAGTCAAAGTCAGAGCCATTTTTTCGTGTGCCATTAACTTGAAAGTCAGTTCTTCTGGCATTTTCCCACCCTCATTTACTCAAAGCCCTGGCAGAACGCGAGCACATTCTTTCCCAGGTCTGGCAGATAGTATCCATCCTCCAGTATGGCGAAACGCCGTTTGTGCCCCATTCTCTTCGCGAATTTTTTCATGAGCCTGCCGATGAGATAGAAGTCAAAAGTCGTCAATTTCTTCCCTACGTCTTCTTTATATGAGTCAAATCCAGCCGATACCGCAACTATATCAACATCTTCTTTGAAAGCGATTTCCGACGCTGATATGGCGCCACCAGCAGCCAGTAAAGCCATCTCGAACAACTTTGTATCCTTCGCAATGCTGGCAATATGTGTTTTGGAATGTGCCCGCGATATATCCCTGGATGACGCCGGATCAGGCAAAACGACCTCATATCTACCTTCTTCCACCAACACCTTCATGATGCTTTCCATCCGACCCCGTGCTGATGCACCATCTGAAGCATAATCTGTGCGGTTAAAATTCTCGTGAAAAACTATTTTCATTTACATTTTAAACAAACACAACAATATTATTTATATAGGCGACATGGAACAACAAGTTTTTAATCACCCTTCGCATTCTTTTTCTCTATGCAAGTATTATTACAAACGGTAATCCCGGTATTCTCAATCATCCTGGTCGGGTATGCTATCGGAAGAATCAAAAAATTGGATATTCAAACCCTGATTGATGTAATCGTCTATGTATCAGGACCGTGTTTAATCTTCTCGTCCATTGCAAGCAGTGACATTAACGGTAACCGATTTCATGACAATAGCCGGCGCAGCATTAGCAATCATTCTCATCATGGCTCTTTTCGTTTTCCTACTCTTAAAACTAACAAATTCGGACAAAAAAGGATTATATTTACCAATGGTCTTTGGAAATACGAGTTATTTAGGCTATCCCGTTGCATTGTTCGCATTCGGCATGGACGGCTTGTCACGAGCGGTTGTCTATGATATGATGAACGCTTTGGTTATCTTCAGCCTTGGCATTTATATCGTGCACCACAAAA
>WJOV01000006.1 GCA_009618475.1 Methanosarcinales archaeon
TTGTTTACGCGTCCGTCTTTGAATACGGTGACTCCGTAACGTTCTGCCAGCACATGTAGTTCCATACCGGTAAGAGTCTTCAATTTCGCGATGGCTTCCGTACGTTCCATACGGGCTCCATATTTCAGACGCTTTCTACGAGGGACGGCTTGCTGAGCGAGGCTTCTTGAAGTCTGGGAATTGCTAGGTCGTCAAGATAGTTGGCATTGTTATCGATGCCTATGAATTTCCTGTTTGCGAGTATCGCGGCTACTCCGGTTGTTGCACTACCGCAGAATGGGTCAGTTACCATGTCGTTATCATCGCTAGCGGCTAGGATAACACGGCTTACCAGTGCTAAGGGCTTCTGAGTTGGATGTTTTCCGTATTTCTTTTCTCCGTTTTTCGGCGTGCCGATTGCCCAGACTGACCGCATCTGTTTTCCTGGCTGTTTGATAGAGTCTCCATTCCAAGTTCCGGTCTTCATTGCGGCGTAATTGAACTTGTGTTTGCTCCTCTTGCTCTTCCTAGCCCACAGTAGCATTTCGTGGCTAGCCGTAAACATGCGACAGGACAGGTTTGGAGAGGCATTCGGTTTGAACCAACAGATGTCATTTATTAAATGCCACTTCTGGAGCTGTAGGGCAAACCCACAAACGTAAATGGAGTGGTACGTTCCGGAAATGAATATTGAACCGTTGGGTTTGAGGACGCGTTTGCAAGCGTCAATCCAATTGTAGTGAAACTCGAAGTCAAGTTCGATACCAGCACTCTTGTCCCACTTGCCCTTGTTGACGCTTACTCGTCGCCCTGCGTGGCAGGTGAAGCCATCATTTGATAGATTATATGGCGGGTCAGCGAAAATAAGGTCAATGCTTTCCTCTGGTAGTTTGGAGAGCGTTTCTATCACGTCTCCGAGGTACAGTGTAGCATCCCCGACCGCGAAATACGGTCGCAACGAGCTCTTATTGGTAGCGACGTTCGAGGTGGTCTTCATTTTCGCATTAGACTTCATTGTTGAATATTCTATCACAAAACTACCTCGTCCAGGTACTATTTGCATACTCCAACACCTAAACCAATATCATGGACACAGCAGTTGTGGGTGTCAATTACACACTATATACGTTTACCAAAATTACACGGGACGTACCGTAGAATTACATATGTGATGACCTGTAAATTAAGCTGTGAATTACCTATATAATTAGTATTCCAGGGAGTATTGTTGGGACCTGTGACATCACAGAAATAGGACCATTACATGTCGAGTGGTCTATCCGGATTTTCCATTTCGAACTGGGACTAAGGCGGACTGCTATGGTAAAATAGCTTCAAACCTCTGGAGGTCATAATGCCTATCTATGAATACGAATGTGAAGTATGCGCCTGTCGCTTTGAACTGAGGAGGCGTTTTGACGAGGATGGAGGAAATCCCTGTTGCCCCCAGTGTCGGGGTAAGGTCCGCCGGCTATTCTCCCCGTCTGCAATAATTTTCAAAGGTTCCGGGTTTTATGTTACCGATAGCCGAAGCAACAGCGAACGCCCGTTAGAGGAAGGTAAAACTGACGAGGCTGAGGGTGGCAAGAAAGAAGAGGGTAAGGCTGACAAGGTTGAGGGTGGCAAGAAAGAAAAGGGTAAGGCTGACAAGGTTGAGGGTGGCAAGAACGATTATAATATCCTGAAAGGAGATAAAGATGGATAATTCAGTCGTATTGTCTGTTGGTGATGAATATCATTTACGCTCTGGCAAAGACCGAATTGTTTATGCTGGTATGCCATCCGAAAAAGTATATTCTATTGTGCAGAGAAAACGGAATTTCGTGCCATATGCAGCCTGGGGATATGCTTGGAATCTTTTTTATCCCAAAGAATAAAGTAAAATAAGGATAGACGGGGTTAATATTCTTGTAGAGAACGTTACCCCAGATGAGATTAGGTTGCGAGTTTGATGGTTTAACTCTTCCCCAACTCCACCTGCCTCTCGATTGTAGTAACTACATTCTTCACGCCCAGGAGTTCATTTTTGGACAAACATCCCGATGTTTGTTAGCTACAAAATGACAACTTATTGTTTATACATTATTTACTTATGAAGGAACTGTGTAACAATGTTGAGAAACTCCGCAATAGTCACATAATCTTGATGAAATCCTACGAAATTCTTTTGTGCAGTTGATCTCCTTAACACTTCCTAACAACCACTGCTCTATTTCGGAGTGTAATCGTGGCGTATACTCCCAAATGGATATCTCTCCATTTTTTAAGAATTGGATAACCAATTGGAGCGGAATCCACTTACAATTACCTAAGGCGTAGGCATAAACGTTAAGTTGGTTTCTTGTAACGTTGCGTGGATTACCTGTTTTATAATCGATAATGGTCTGATCAAAGGAGGATCCCGTCACTATGTCAACACGGTCAATTATACATTTTAAATTATAGATATCAATTGTGGAGTTGCATTCGTACTCGATTGACTGTATTTTTGATTTATTCTTTCGATTTAGAAGCACAAAATTATTAAGACAAGATTGTAACTCGGATTTGGTGATACTGTAGGTTAATTCTATAGAAGATATTGCCTGGTCATAGAAATTAAGTAGTTCTTCAGATGCATCACCTTCTTGCAACTGGTTCGCTAAATCATTTTTGTAGTGCATTGTGTATAATCGTAATATCTCGTGAATAAGGCTTCCAACCTGTGCTGCTCTACCACTTTTTTGTTCGAGCTTGTAGAGATAAATCAGTTCGAACATTCGTGGGCATGTCTTAAATGTTTTTATCCTAGTAAAGGAAACATATTCTTTTCGAAATACCTCGTCTGGGCTAATTTCCCACGTTTTGTGTTTCAGGATCGACGGCTGTGGCATCGATGTGCCAACCTTTTCTATGTTCGCTTTCCGTTGTAGCGCGGGTTGTATTCTAGAGTTGAGCTTTGTTTTCTTTGACTTTGAATTGTCCCTCCATTGCTGGAATTTACCCCAAAGAAAATAAACCACTACAGCTATCAAGATATATATCCAGAAATTATCTTCCATAACTCACTTATCTATATACACTCTAAGATCTGTTTAGATTATCTGCATTTAGCGAAACTGGTAGTGCGTCGTCTGTTTCGCCTATCATTAAAGATAGAGTCAGATAAAATTTTTTAATGATAGGGTCGCATTTGATATCTGTTTTTCGAATTAGACGGGCAAGAGAGATGCTCTCTATAGAACGACATCGACTAAGTGCAACATAAACTTGTCCCGAAGCGAAAGCACCGTCACCAAGATCAACAAGGACATTATCTAGTGACTTACCTTGACTTTTATGGATCGTTACCGCCCATGCGAGCATCAATGGGTATTGGATGTATTCACCTACTTTATTTGCCACAATGTTGTCTTCCACGGGATCGTAAGAGTATTTATAACTTTCCCACGTTACAGGAAGTACATCACAGATACCACCATTAATATCGCCAGTGATTTCTACATGAACACTTCCTTCGTCAATCTCTCGTACAATACCCATGCTGCCGTTAACCCATCGATGCTGCTCATCATTTTTTGTAAACATTACATGGGCACCTTTTTTTAATCTCAAGTCTAATGGTGATGGTAACTTGTCATGTTCGAGTGAAAATTGACCTTTGAAAGTTCCTCTAAACGAGTACTCTCTCAAAGGTAACCGCTGTAATTCCCCCATGTTTATCCTATCCGCTCGATCATTCGTGCAAGTCAAGGTGATGTCAGCTTGGGAGTTGTATTGTTGAGTACATTGTTGATTAATTTCAGCTATAACGAGATCGAGGTTTTCTCCAATACGTATCTGGTTTAGAAGATCAATAAATGAACGATCCTTTTGTCGATAAAACGAGGTTAATTCTAGGGGGACTTGACGTCGGATGTCAATAACGGACACGAAACCTATCATGCTGCCACTAGACCTGCATAGTATCTT
>WJOV01000086.1 GCA_009618475.1 Methanosarcinales archaeon
ACTTGATTCTTATGGTATGGAGGGTGTTGGAAGGGTATATGAACTTTACAGGAAAGGAGAACTGGTTTCCGACGATGAAGTCGCATTGATTTTTGAACCGGACTCGTTCAAGCCGCTGTCCGAGCCTCTCGTGAACATACGATACAATCTCGAACTCGCGGAAGAAAGAAAGATAATAAATAAAGAGGTGAAGGAGAAGATATTGAGCATTGCAAAGTCGTTGTATTACCCGGAGCGGGATTATGAACGGGTATTGAGCATTGCGGAAGGTGAGGTGGAAAAAGAGGTTTTGGAACGGTTAAAGAAGTTCTTGATTGCGGATAAAAAGGATTTGAAGCGAGAAGATGCGATTGCGGCGTTGAAGAGGATGAAGGAGATAAGGGAAGGGGAGGATGTATAAATGAATGAATGCTTTACGAAATCTTTTCTATCTCCTTCAAAAAAAACTTATACTTCCCCAATTTACCACCATAATTCCCTGCGGATATTTTCACCAGTCCCTCAATATCACGCACACTACCTATCGCCGCTTTCATCGCTTCTCGTACCGAATCAAGCGAGACACCATTTATGACGATTTCGGGAATGCAATTTACACCTTCCGGGACTTTCGACACGCTTATTTTCCGCTTTAACGTGGGGCAATAAGGGTGATTAGTCGTGGGACCTATCGCAGGATATTTCGTTTCCGGTTTAGAACCCGCAGCGCAAATATCAAAAGGCGTTATCGCACCTTCTACCCTGTTTATTGCGCTGAGTGCTTTTTCTCCCGCTTCTAACGCTGCATCCAAACTTTCGCAAAAGAACCATAAGTTTCCTCCCATCACTCCTTTCTTATACCCCAAATAGCGTTCCACGAGGAATTCACCCATCATTATCGGCACTACTATTACTTCTCTTCCAAACCTTCGCTCAATCGTCTCGTATCCATCGCCGCAATGCCCTATCCTATCCCGGGTATCAATTTTTCCATCGTGAAGCGCATTGAAGACTGATGTCGTGGGCACTACCAGTATCCCCTGCCGTATTCGTTTCGATATTTCGTATTCAAGCTTCTTTACGGCGCCTTTATCATAATTCACCCATAGTTGAACCAGCGCTCCTTTCCTGCCGTCTGGCGTTTCGTGCTCCTTCAACCATTTCTCTATCCCGCCCTCCGATTCACCAAAGACAGTGGAAGGCAATGCAGTGGCGCCGTAAGCTGCTCGCTTCAATCGCTTCTCGTCTCTCGCGGTTATGCACATTCTCGCAAATAATCCATCGAATGCCTCGCAGTAGGTGTTCTCGATTTCCATTTTTAACCCTTTCTAAAGAAAGCTTTACCAAAGAACGCTTCGCAGTTGCTTCGCAAAAATATTCCTGATTCGTAATTTGTAATGTATGACCTGAGTGAGCCAGTATTCTTGCCTTCTATCTCGATGTCTTTAAAGGGTCGTGCCATCTCTTTCCTCACTTTACTGAATCTATAAAGATACAATAAATATATTCCTGGACATCCTTTTATATTATATGATGATATATCATTCATAATGATGCAGATGACAAAAACGATAAAAGAACATTTGGAAGGGATTGACAGCGATTTAGGTTCTTTAATTCTTAAACTAAGTGGCATCGCAAACACGATAAGTAACGAACTTCCATACCGGAGGGGTAAGGCAGATACAAAAAACGTATTTGGTGAGCTACAACTGGTTGCAGATAAATGGGCAGATCAGTTTATAATTGATGAATTGAGAAAATCGGGTCTGGTTAAAACGTTAGTATCAGAAGAACAGCCCGACCTGGTAAAACTTAATGATGCGGGGACGTTTAATGTCACTCTGGACCCGTTAGATGGGTCGTCAAATATTGAGAGCAACAACCTGGTTGGGACGATAGTGGGAATATACAAAGAAGATTTGCCGGCACCGGGAAAGCATCAGGTAGCTGCAATGTATATCTTATATGGTCCAGTAACAACTTTAGTTTATACGGCACAGAACGGCGTCCATGAATTTTTACAGACAAAAAAGGGGTTTGTTTTACGAGGAGAAAATATGAAGTTTCCTGAGCCGGGTAAGTTATATGGCATAGGCGGGCTGCGAAAAGACTGGCTGCCTTCATTTAGAAAATATATAGAAGAGTTGGAAATGGGGGGCTACAAATTACGATATGGCGGGTCTTTTGTTGGTGACTTCAATCAAATACTGCACTATGGCGGAATTTTTGCATATCCGGCACTAACGACTAAACCAACCGGGAAGTTAAGACTACTGGTCGAGAGCAATACTATGTCGTTTATAGCGAAACAAGCCGGCGGGGCTTCAACTAATGGTAAGTCGTCAATACTGGAAATTGTGCCGGAAAGTATAACTCAACGAGTTCCGACATATATAGGAAACAAAGACCTAATTGAGAAGTTGGCGAAGATACTGTAAAGAAAAAATTATATTGGGAGGGAGAAAAAGATGGAAGAAAGAGATGAATTTGGACCAATACCGGGAAATAAGATGTTCGAGGCGTTGTACAATACAGAAGGGATTATAATGGCTGCAAATACCAGGATCGTTCCTGGCGTTGCAAAAGGGATATTTAGAGCGGCAAAAAGTTTGAGAGCAGCGGTTATCTTCGAGCTTGCGAAATCAGAAAGCGATTTGAGCGGTGGATATACAGGTTTGACACCACAGGATTTTTCAAATGCCGTTCGTGGTATTGCGAAGGAAGTTGGTTTTGCCGCGTGGGCGCTACATGCAGACCACATAACAGTAAAGAAGGGGACGGACGACGAAGTAAGAGAATTAAAGAGCTTAATAGAGGCACAAATTGCTGCTGGATATACTTCATTTGCAATAGACGCTTCTTTTCTCTTTGATCTGAGCGCGACGACAGTTTTAGGGCAACTTCAGCGGAATATTGATGTGACCACGGAGCTTGCTAACTTCATTAAGGAAAAGAAGGCAGGAAGAGAGTTTGGATTAGAAGTAGAAGTTGGAGAGATAGGGAAGAAGGATAAAGACGGATTAGTCCTTACAACGGTTGAGGAGGCAACTACATTCATTAACGAGTTGCACAAGCGGGGCATATTTCCCCAGGTTCTGGCTATTGCCAACGGGTCAACGCATGGGAATATATATGACGAGCATGGGAATCTAATTGAGCAGGTTTCAATAAATATAGAGCGAACGGTGGAGATAGCCAAGGCGATAGAAGCTTTTAACGTGAGGATTGCACAGCACGGCATCACCGGCACTCCGCTAAAATTCATAAACACGAAGTTTCCTAAAGGGTTGATTCTAAAAGGAAACGTTGGCACGTTCTGGCAAAATCTCGCATGGGAAGTATTTGAAATATTTGAACCTGGGTTATATGAAGATATAGTGAATTGGACTTTGAACGAATACAGGGATGAAGCGGCAAAGAAGGGCATAACTAAAAATAACGAAATTTTTGGTACGTACAGTAAGTTTGCAATAAAGGAGTTTAAAGGTAGGATATACGGCGTTTCCGAAGAGACGGAACACGAACTTGAAGTGAAGGCGTATGCGGAGGCTATGATGTTTTTTAAAGCTTTTGGGGCTGTGGGGACTGCCGATAAAGTCAGGGAATACTTAGGAACAGGGTAGCTAAATGGCGAGGAGTGTTACCTATTTTATATCTTAGCGATTCTAATAGGCTCCAATATCTCGTTTAAATACCTTGCTGCAGTTGTCTTCACGTCCAGAGGGTGTAACCTCCCGCTTACATAATCCGATTCCAACTCGTTATAACTCGCATAACTTATATCGCCGCCGTATTTGTCCTTCCTTTCTATCCTCACTTCACCCACACCTGGAAATATCGTATGCTTGTAGATTTGCAATACCGGATTAGCGTCTGCTATTTCTGGTGGGCAAAACGCATCCATTATTTTATCCTCCACGCTTTCCTCTGACTCATGCACCGATACGTAATTGCCAAGGGATGAAGACATCTTCTCGCCGTCTAAACCGATTAATAGCGGAGTATGAATACAGATAGGAGGTTTAAAACCCAATTTCGGCAGATTCTCCCTTGAGAGCATGTGTATTTTCCGCTGGTCTATACCGCCCACTGCTACGTCTATGTCGAGGAATGCAATGTCCACCGCTTGCATCAGCGGGTATATCGTCTGGGATACTTTACGGTCTTCTTTGCTGCGAGATAGCTCATCCATGCTCCGCCGCGCTCTCTTTTCCGTGGTCACCGTCGCAAGCTTTAACACGTTCATCATGTATTCCTCATCCATTTGAAATGAAGACCCGAAGATGAACTCGGTCTCTTCGCTTAACCCCGCTGCTACAAAGCAGCTCTTGTTGTAGTCCGCAATCTCCCTTATCTGCTCAAAGCTCCCTTTCTCATTCAGATACGCGTGTATATCGGCGAGAAGCACGATTATGTGAAACCCGATACGTTGCAGTTCCCGCAACTTGTTTATTATAGGCAAATGCCCGATGTGCACGCTCCCGCTCGGCTCAAATCCTACATACGCTTTTAGTTTACTCTTTGATTTTGATTCTAAAGCCTCTTTTAATTCTGCTCTTGTTATTATCTCCTCTACATTCCTTTCCAATATTTTCATTGGTTCGCTGTCTGCCATTGTCTTCATTTTTTACTCTTAATGCGGAGGGGGAGATTCGAACTCCCGAACCCCTGCAGGATGAGGCCCTGAACCTCACGCCTTTGTCCACTCGGCAACCTCCGCATGCACTTTTTCTTTTTAATAAAAAGAAAACCTGCACTAAAAGAAAATCTCAAAAAGCCCCTGTTCATGCTTTTTATCACTCACCTTTATTACCTGCACATCTTTAAATATGATTTAAGGTTAAAATATTAATAATCACAAAAAGCGTCGATGGTCTAGAGGTATGACTTGGGCCTTCCAACCAAACTTTTTATAAAAAAGTTTGATCAAAAAGGGAAGATAGCCCACTGCCCGGGTTCAAATCCCGGTCGACGCATCATCAACCCTTTTCTTTAAAAAAGAAAAGCGTTGACGGAAAAGAAAAAGGAATCTATGAAATGTCTATCTGCCATTGCTATTCTCATTTTCCCAGTTCCAAAGCCACTTCCCCCATCCTGTCCTTTCATATGTTCTATTTTCTACATCTACGAGCCAAATTTCAAGCTCTGGAAAGGTTTTTTCAATCCGCTCCCAAGCAATGCGATGCTGCTGTGCACGTAGAGGGAGCCCCTTTGCAGCTTGTTTAGGAATAGCAATAACGCAATGAGTAGCACCCTCATTCAGACGTGATACCGCTCTAAAAAACACTTGATAGAAGTCTTTTGCACGTTCAGGACCAGAAGATTTGTAACCAATAACTTCAATATGAAAAGTTTCTTCACCTTTTGTAGCCAGAATATCAACGCCGGTCTCGCCCTGTTTTTTGGGTTCATTTAGTTCATAACCTTCTGCTTTAAGCAATTCTCTCAGACATTTTTCAGCATCTTCATTTTTCACTATCGATCCCATATTCTTCTCCTTCCAAGCGTCCCTAAAACCCCAGTGCATCCTCTATTCGTCCCAACTCCGCACCCGTTGTCTCAGCCCCGGCAGCGTATCCCTTGGTATTAGCGAGCAAAGCAGCACCGATTAAAGGAACGCCGAAATTAACACTGCCTATCTCCACGGGCAGCTCGAAAATTTCTTCCAGGAATTCTAATTCCTCATGCGTGGCATTCCTATGCGCTAAGATGCCTTTGTTCGTCGCCACCGCCGCCATCCCCACCGTTTTCAGTTCGCCTATCGTGCCCTTATAGACGTTTACCGCGAGCGTTTCCTTTATCACCTCCACCGTCTTCTCCGATAACTCCGGATGAACCAGCGCAACCGTATCGTTTGCCAGTATGATATTCCCCGCAGCGTTCATCCTATCGCTATCGGGCAGTCGGCTAACTTTTTCCTTTAATCCTTCTGAGCGTGCTAAATCCTCTACTCGCCGTATCTCGCTATCCAGCGTGTAAGGAGAAAAGATAAACCCATTTGAGTTCCCAGCAGCTAAACAGCCAATTAAAGACGTTTCCGCGACGGAAGTTCTTATCGCTTTTACCTTCAACGCAGTCTCCATTTCCACTGCCAACGTATCCGGTATCTGAGAAGGCAGAAGAAGTACCGATTCGGTGCAAGTTGCAAAAACACCTATATACGTGCTGCCATCAACATTGAATGTTCTTCCTATCTCTTTATCTCTCCTTCTCTTCGTCACTTTACTTTGTTTATACTCATTTACCGCTGAGCCCGCAGAAAACACAGAGAGTCAGAAAAGTCATTTAACTCATCTCAGCGCTCTCCGCGATCTCGGCGGTAAACAAATACCTTTATTTTACTCCACAAGCTCAGCCCTGATTATATCCTCTTCCTCTGTTACCTTTACCCTTATCCTTGAAGGTGGCTTCTGCGAACCTCGCTCCCACACCTTTTCGTTTATTGTCGCATCTAAAATGACATCCTCAGATTTCGTATGCCGCATCAGAAATTCCCGTATCTCCACTATTGCGCGGTTGCTCCTTTTCCACCTCGGCGCCTTCTTCACATTCCTCAACGGTATCGTATAAATACGTCCTTGCCCTCCTTCTCCTTTTTCCTCGCTCATGTTTCCTTCTCTCTTTCCTTTCCCTTCACTTCTCTTCACTTCTTATTCTTTTAGCTTTGACCGTCTCCAATGCCTTCTTTTTGGATGCGTTGTCACTCTTCGGCTTGTTTTTACCATTATCCATGCCGGGATTCTTCTGTTTTGCCTGTTCGCTTTGCAAAGCCTGAGCTTCCTGCCCTTTGTTTTCTTCCCCATTGTCATTGTATAAAATTATATATCAAAATATATTAAGCCCCCTTTTTATTTAAATAGCAGAAGGAAAAATATAATGAAATTAGGAGTTTCAGCAGATTTTAGCGCCGCGCATTCTCTGCCGCGACATCCGGGTAAATGCAAGAATCTGCATGGGCATACGTATAAAGTAGAAGTGGTGGTGGAAGGCGAGAAGAAGGAAGATACCGAGTGTGTAGCGGATTTTTCAGAAGTGAAGGCAGTGGTAGAAGAAGTGCTTGAACTCGTTGACCATAAGTTCTTAAACGAGCTAATCTCGTATCCCACAAGCGAGAATATCGCGTTGTTTTTAAAGGAGCGGTTGGAGAAGAAGTTGAGAGAGTCAAACCTGGGTGTGACGCTGTATTCGATAAAAATATGGGAAGGGAAGGACAAATGGGTGATGGTGGAGCGTGATAAATTAAAAAGTTTAACGCCATAAAATCGCATCCGCAGCTCTCTTCACCGCTTCCCTATTTTTTTCAAGCGTATAGACGCCCACCTTATAATTTTCACGGAATACTCGGCTCAGCATTGACACGAGCGAAGAAACTTCACGTAAACTCTTGAACTTCCGTGGGCTCTGCCCACGACCCCGCAAGCCCGGTAAGGGCTTACCGACAACAACTTTCGCTGCACTTTCTTTTAACGCCTCTTCCTTTTGTCCCTGGAAATCCAATATAACATATTTCTCAGCCACTCCCGCTTTTTTACTTATTTCCGCTTCTACTTCCCGTATCCTCCTCTCTTCGTTTAAATCTTCTGCTACTCCCTCGCTCAGTTCATTTATGCCGGTATATACCGCGCGTTTGAATAATCGCCGCTCGTTTATCCGCTCCATCATCTCCGCGGGATAGCCCTTTGCATTCCTCAGCGCAATAATTATCTCGGAATCGTCCATCTTTCTTAATGCTAATGCGTTTTGCCTGCAGTAGTCCTCAGACCGTGATTCCGATTCGATGAAATGCTCAACCGCTTTCAAAAACATCAACTGCGCTATCCTGCTCGTATGATGATTATAAACCGTGGGGTACATCAGGAATCGCGAGAAAAGCAGATATTCCGCAGGTAGTATCCCTTTTTCCGTTATAACGAGACTTCCATTGACGAAATCCAGCCCTTGAATAAGTCTTATATTATCAACAACGCCGTATGCCACGCCGGTATAATACGAATCGCGGACTAAATAATCCATCTTGTCCACGTCTATTTCGCCGTTTAAAATCTTTGAAAAATCCATCTCACCCCCGTATTCCGCCCTTTCTCCTTTTATATACCCCATTATCTTTCTCTTATCCATACGACGTTCTTCCAGGACTTCTGCAATAGTCGTTGCCTCTTTGTTTTTTTCTTTCATCGGCTCAAAAATCACGTCTTCAACGTCTTCATGGCTTCTCCCCGTAACCTTTTTTATCACTGACTCAGTCGCATGCGAATAAGGACCATGCCCAATGTCGTGTATCAGCGAGGCAACGAGAAGCTCTTTCTCTTCCTCTTTCGATACTCCCAGCGTGTCAAGCAAAACGTTCATCAAGTGATAAGTTCCGAGTGAATGCTCAAATCTCGTATGGTTCGCACCCGGATAAACTAAATAGGAGAACCCAAGCTGTCTTATTCTCCTCAACCTCTGCATCTCCACGGTGTCTATTATTTCTATTGCAAGCTCGTCTATTTCTATGTATCCGTGTATCGGGTCTCTTATTACCTTTCGCATCCTATTTTGTCCGTCATCAATCAGCCATAATTTCTATCAACTTCATAAGCACCTTTTCCAAATCCGCCATGCTTTTTGACGCCGCATCAACTATCTTTTTATAGTCCAGCTCTTCTTCCGCGATTATACCGTGTGCATAATTGTCCACCGTGCTTACGTTTGCGTATCGAAGCCCTAACTCCTTCGCAAGTGTCGCCTCCGAAGCCATGCTCATTCCTATCACATCGGCATAGTTTTTTATGAAGTTTATCTCCGCTCTGGTTTCGAGCCTCGGTCCCACGGTCTGGAAATAAACGCCCTTCTCAACGGTGTCAATGCCCGAATCTTTTGCCACTTTTAATATGCTCTTTCTCAAACCTTCATCCAGGCACGGTGTAACGTGCACGAGTTCGTCATCATAAAAGGAGGGTATGCTGCACAGGCTTATGTAGTCGTGAGGAACAATCAGTGACCGCGGTTTTATATCGAGCTTCAAACTGCCGGCAGAAGTAGCACCTACGATTTTTTCTACGCCCAACTGCTTAAATGCCGCCATATTCGCTTTATGATTTATCCTGTGCGGCGGGATGTTTCTATCCTTGCCATGCCTTGGGATGAAGACAACGTCAGCAGTAGAGAGAAGGTAAACCGTGCCGTACTTTGTCTCCACCTCTCGCTCCTTCGCACCTTCAAGAACCTTCGTATCAAATAAACTTGTTCCGCCTATTATGCCGAGTGTCATTTTATCTTCTTACAGTATTATGGCTTTCGAACAAAACCCATTTGTTCGAAATGATAATCAATGAACAACACTCTCTTTTCTCCGGTAGAGGTATTTATCGTGCTCTTCTGAAGCATTGTGCAATTTGCTTCCAAGACCATCTTCACCCATTTCCATAAAAGCTTTCCAGCCATCTTCTGCCGAGCCAACTTTTTCCCCCTCTAAGATGTGCTCAAGAAGGGGCAAGATTTGCTCAATTTCACTTTCAGACAATCTTTCAATAACGGAATGTGCCTTCATCTTTACGCGAACCGAATTTTGCGAATCTATACCCATAATTACCCACCTTCACTTCAATATATATAAATATAAAGACATTCATATTTAAAAGAAAAGTGTTTAAAAAATACATTCCCAACTCCTTTCACCGAGAACAACCTCAAACTCCCTGGCAGAAAGAACGGGCTTCTTAAAATGAATAAAATCTTCCGCTAACCTTGGACACGCGGTATTCACAAAGGCATCCACTTTAAACGCAAGCAATTTGTCCTCTCTTATTTCATCCATCGTAATCAAATAAGCATTTAGTCCTTTCTCTACCGCTTTTCTACGCAATGCAATCGCACCACTAAGATTAGACTGTCCACTTTTCATACCTATGATTATCCCAAACGACTTCGCATCCAACGCTCGCTCTATCGCCACGTACCTCTTCTTCCTCAGTCCCTCAGCTTCGTATATACCTATTTGCATGGTGAACGGGTCAGCAGCAATTACCCGCTTACCAATATACAAAGCGAGCCCAACAGGATGAAAACTCCCACTGCCTATAAACAAAATCTCTTCGCAGGGAACCATCGCTGCGGAAGAGAATTCACAGCCCAATACCTGCCCTTCGTATTTCAGGCTATTCGATTTACCTATTACCGCTTTCTTTCCAAAACGAGCGAGCAACATTTTCGCTTCGTTCAAGCCGTGAACGTGCTGTAACGTTGCCACTAACCCCACGGAATCCCCTTTTAGTTCGGCTGCCGCCTTCTCCACCACTGGCTTTATATCAACGCTGCTCCTGAGTTCTATGAAAAAAACCTTTTTTTGATAATTTTCTTTTCGCACAAACCTTTTCTTAGAATGAAAAGCTTTACCAAAAGAATTATACTCGGAATGCCCGAAATGGAAAAGCAAATCCACTGTTCTCTCCAGCTTCTCGTCCACGTCGCATGCACCATAGCACGAGTTCCCAGATATTATCACTTCCGCTCCGGTCTCTTGTGAAATCTCCGCGGCAATATCCGTTGCCACTGTTTTAAGACCCTCCGGGAGCTGCAGCCCAACTCTGCTCGCTCCTCTTTCCTTTATCAATTCTTTTATCTTCTCTGATTCAAAGTCGTATGAATTCTTTATCATCTAATATACATAAATTATTTAGCTTGCGATGCCTTATCATTATGCAATAAAAATTACGGTGGGTTTTTATACTCGGGGAACGTGAACTATTAACAGTTGCCAAATGTCAGGTGAAGATAAAAGCGAAGGTGCGGGAAAAACAGGGGAAGCGGGAATGAAGACCATTGGTGTTTTAGCTGTTGGATTGATAATAGGTATATTAATAGGCGTTGTAGTCGGGGCTTTTGGGTTTCCTAAAGTTCAAAGTTTTGGTGTTTCAAGCGTATTAACAGCTGAAGAGGTGGGGGAAGAGGCTGCTGACTTTATCAATGACAATCTAGTGCAGCCAGGTACAGAAGTGATATTAGGAGAAGTCAAAGAAGAAAGAGGACTATACAATGTAACTACGAGCTATATGGGAAATCAAATACCGGTGTATATAACAAAAGATGGTGAAATCGTATTTCTTCAAGGTCTTGGCTGGGTTCAAATAGAAGAATTTGAAGAGCAGAAAAAGGAGAGCGAAAATCAGACACCGACACCGACACCGGAAAGCGAACCAGAAATGACCATTGGCAACTTTATTGTTAGCGGTGACGAAATATGCAAAGAGGATGGAAAACCAATCATCTATTTCTTTGGTTCTGATGGCTGCGGGTATTGCAAATGGGAACATCCCGTAATAGAGAACGTGACGTCGAAGTTCACGGGTTATCTATCATTCCATGACAATATGAACAACGTTACCGCGGATAGCGAAATATTCGCGGAATATAGCACTGGCGGCGTGCCGACACTGGTATTGGGCTGCCGGTATTACCGTGTTGGCGCTGGTGCAAATATGGGTGAAGAGCAGGAGGCAAAGGTCTTAACCGCACTGATATGTAACCTCACGGACAATAAGCCCGCGGACGTTTGCACTGACGTAGAAATTGAAGAGTGGATAAACAAAATTTAGTTTAGTAGATTAACTTAATAGCCACTTCCACAGTGGCAAAAATCTAATTTTTTCTCCATTTAACTTATCTTCACCTTCATACTCCCACGTAATTACGAGCCTATCATCGCATTTTAGCTCTTCACTCGCTTTTATCAACGCTTTGGTTTCCCGCTTCTCTATCTCTTCTTTGCATGAAGCGTTCGTTACCTGGATGAGCTGTTCTATTTTTAGACCGCTTTTTAAAACAAAATCCACTTCTCTTTGCTGATAATCTTTCCAGTAATAACTCTCCAATGTCGGGTTTAGAGACTTTTTCCTCCATAATTCCACTGCAACAATGTTTTCCATTAATCTGCCGGCATCTTCGGAAAATTTGAAGCCCGAAAAATTCGCAAACCCTGAATCTACGGTATAAATTTTCCTAGGATATTGTAATTGGTCTTTGACTTTGTAAGAAAAAATTCGCAGGTCAAAGAAAAGAAAAGCATCATTCATCATAGAAACGTATTTTTCCAGTGTTGGAACAGAGATTTTAATTCCACGAGCGTTTAGCATGCTGCTTAATTTCGTAAAGCTAACCAATTTGCCGATATTTGAAGCTAAAAAGTAAGCTATTTCTTCTACAATTTCTCTGTTCCTTTTTAGCTTCGGGAGAATATCTCTACTTACAATATCAATGAACAGAGTTTGAACAAGTTCTTCTTTGTCCGATTCTGTTAGAACGACTTCTGGAAATCCTCCAAACATTATATACTCCCTCAGCATCTCTTTGATAACCGAGATATCCTTCTCTATCAGGTATTCCTCTCCATACCCATAGTCAAAACCTTTGAAAAACATAAACTCGCGGAAACTCAATGGAAAAACATGTGTCGTGAGATGCCTTCCCGTTAACAAATAGCTTAGCTCTGAGCCCGTAAGCTTTGAAGTGGACCCGGAAACGAATATCTTTATCTTTCCTTTGAATTCGTCATAAATACTTCGCACGTATTTCTCCCAACCTTTTACTCTTTGAACTTCATCCAGAAAAACAAAAATCCTTTCATAAGAATCCAAAAATCTTTTTGCATAAATGAATTCTATTAAATCGTTAAAGTATTCAGGCGTCAGGGGTAATAGTTTTCTGTTTTCAAAGTTTATGTACACAGTCGCTTTCTTATCAACACCGGTTTCCAAAAGTTCCTTCAAGGTTAAAAACATCAGATACGTTTTACCCGCTCTTCGCGGACCAATAACGTCATTTATTAAATCACTTCCCGGTTTTAGTTTTATCTCCCTCGTCTTCACTTCCGGCAGCTCGTTCCTCCAGTATTCTTCTATCACCATCCTTAACTTTTCTTTACGATTTTCCATAATATTATCAAATGAACTTAACGATATTTATATTAAAAGCAACCACTTCCATAACGGTATAAACTTTATCCTTTTGCCCTTGAACTCTTCCTCCGCTTCGTAATCCCATGTAATTACCAGCAAATCTTCGCTTTTCAATTCCTTTGACGCCTTTATCAACGCTTTCAATACCCGCTCTCTCGTGCTAAGGTCATTAATGTCGTAACAGACTTGAATTAAGCGAAATAATTATAAAGCGTCTTTTTACTCACTTTTATATTCTGCGACTTCAAGCTATTGTAAAACTTGTGAATTGAAAATTCTTTTGCAAAACTGGTTATCAAAAATTTCATCATCGTCTTCACGATGCTCAAATTCTTTACTCCATACCGCTCTATTATATCCCTGTAAACTACAAGGTCCAGATATTCGCCGAAAAACCTTTTCCTGAATTCTTCCTCTTTATTCAGCACCACTTGTGGTAGTCCTCCAAATAGAGTGTATTCGCGCACGAAATGCTTTATCTTACTCTCTTCTGAGGAACTGCGGTATTTTCCTTTTCCGTAGCTCGTTTCAAATCCTTCCGCTTTCAAATATTCTCTGAACGAGAAAGGGAAAATAGTATAACTTATTGTTCTCCCTCGCAGCATTGTTGCTATTTCTTTCGACAGGAATCTGGAAGAAGAACCGGTTATGAAGATATAAAAGCGTTTGAGCTCATACAGGCTTCTTATTGGCTTCTCCCAGTTCGCCACATTTTGTATCTCGTCAAAAAATAGATATTCGGGTTCTTTCCCGAAAAGTTCGCCATGCATGTTCACAATCTCTTTTATTTCCTTGAATGTCACATCCGCCAGTTCCGGATACTCGAAGTCAAGGTAAATGATGCGTGTTCTATCCTCGATGGCACGCATCAATTGATAGAAATAATAAGTCTTGCCCGCTCTTCTCGACCCGATGATACTCACGATAGCATCTTTAGTAATGTTGATTCCCAATTCCCTTGGAATAAGCCCCGGCAGTTCCCTTTCCTGAAAGTCAAGAAGATATCTCGCTATTACTTCTCGTTCCATAAATATCTCTTAGGGGGAAATAA
>WJOV01000073.1 GCA_009618475.1 Methanosarcinales archaeon
ATCAAAAGGACATCCAATCCACGCTCTGCGGCTGTTTTCGCTGTTACACTCCCGGCGGGTCCTGCGCCCACCACTACAACGTCATATCTCTCCTCTTTCATTTGCTGCTTCTCAAACGTTTATTTTATATATGATGATTTTATAATTAAATTAAAGAACGAAAAGATGTAAAGGAGCAATAACGAGTGTACCAAGAATTTGGAATCGAAGAATTTACTGTGTATTGGAACGTAGATGAGGAGAAGTTTAAAGCGAAGATAAAGGATTACGAGAATATCTTGATTGCGGGATTCCCACCTATGTGGAATATCATAAAACTTTCAAAAGAGCTTTGTGTTAAAGAGTTATATACCGTGGGGGTAATCATGCCCGCACAAGAGCCGTTTAGAAAGATGAAGGAGGAAGTAGAAGCGCGAATAAGGGAACAAAGAGAGAAGGCGACTTACCGGGGCGAATGCGTGGGGACTGAACCTTCTCAATACATGTATGGGTAAGACCGGACACCATGAAAGTGGTAATTTCATTGGGCGGCATTTTTTTAAAGGATGCTGCTTGCATAAAAGAAATTGCAGAGGCCCTGGAGGAGCTTGCGGAATCTTGCGATTTATACGTGGTCACCGGTGGTGGAGAAATAGCGCGAGAATGTATAAAAATAGCACGTGATTTGGGTGCGAACGAAGCGGTTTGCGATTATATAGGCATAGCGGTGACAAGAATAAATGCGAAATTGCTTATTTCCGCTTTGCATAATGCGTATCCTGAACCCTTTTCTGATTATAAAGAAGTTACAGCGGCTAAGGCGAAAGGCGAGGGTGAAGAAGCGAAAATAACCGTGATGGGTGGAGTAAGCCCGGGTTATACGACCGATGCAGTGGCGGCGATTCTTGCGGAATACGTAAACGCAGACCTCCTCATAGACGTGACATCGGTAGATGGAGTCTATGATGCTGACCCACGCAGGTATCCGGATGCAAGGAAATACGACATGCTGACGGCAAAGGAACTCGTAGCGCTAACCGCGAAAGAGGAACTAAAAGCAGGGTCGAGAATTGTTATAGACCCCGTTGCAGCGAAGATAATAGAAAGAAGCGGGATAAAGACCATCGTCATTGACGGAAGTAATCCGCGTGATATTTTCGGTGCAGTCCAGGGGAAGCATAGCGGCACGGAGATAAATCCGGAATCCCACCGATGAAACAGAGGCGATAGAGATGGAACTAATCTTCCTCACCACGAACAAGAACAAGGTAAAGGAGATAAAAGATTTGGCTGATGCAGAATCGAAGAACGTAAGAATAGAGCATCTCGAATATGACTATCCGGAGTTACAGCTTGGAGAAACCGAGGCGGTGGCGGAAGAAAGTGCGAATTATATAAAAGAGAAGATAGCGATAAAAAAAGCTTTCTTCATAGAAGACTCAGGGTTGTTTATCCCTGCTTTAAATGGCTTTCCAGGTCCTTTCTCCGCTTACGTCTTCAATAAAATAGGGAATGAGGGAATCCTGAAGTTGATGGCGGATAAAAAGGGGGAAGAGCGAAAAGCTACTTTTAAAACCGTCGTTGCATTCTGCGAATCCGTGAAAACGGCACCCATTCTTTTTGTCGGCATCGCGGAAGGTAAAATAGCGGAGAAGGAAAGGGGGGGAAGGGGATTTGGCTACGACCCAATATTTGAGTTTGAGGGAGCAGGGAAGACATTTGCAGAGATGAGCGGGGAGGAAAAAAGTGAAGTATCGCATAGAGGCAGAGCTTTCAGGAAATTGTTGAATTATATTTCTTAGTTTTGTGGTTGTTTACCGCCGAGAGCGCCGAGAGCGCGGAGATGACGTAAAAAATCATCAGGCTCAGTTGCTCTCCCACCTCCGACTTTCTGGCTGCAAGGTCGGCTTACTGATCAACTTCAATTTCAAGGTCCTGAAGGATGGCATTCTCCGAGTGGTAAACGATCTTCTAACTCTCTGTGTTCTCTGCGTGCTCAGCGGTAAACAAGTACCTGGTTTTTAACCAGGCATCTATATATTGTTCATTTGCTATATATTAATTTAGAAAAATTGAATAAACCGAAAGATTTAAATAGCCTTTTTGGTTTCTATATACCGGGGGGAAGAAAAGCATGGAAGAAGGTGCGTCGTCGAAGACATTGGTATTGAATGCGGTTTTGCATAAGATGCAGGGGTTTTTACCGCGGGAGAAGAAATTCTTCGTCCTCTTTGAGGACCTCGCGGGGAAGGCGGTGGAAGCCGCGGAGCTACTGGTAGAATTAGGCGTAAAATATTCCAGACTTCCGCAAATCAGTGAGCAACTCAAAGAACTGGAAGAAGAAGCTGATTCGGTCGTTCATCAAATCATACGGGAACTGTTTTATGACCATACGCGAGTCACGGAGGAGAAGGCAGATATACGCTATTTCGCTCATAATCTGGACAATGTAATAGATGGCATCGAGAAAGCAGTAGTAAGGCTGACGTTTACTCAAAAACAGACGCTTCCAGAGCCGGTGAGTGAATTTTCCCCGATTATTCTTGAGGCGTCGCGGGAAATAAGAACGGCAGTAGGTTGCTTACGAGATATGGGGTGTGAAGAAGAAAGTTTAGAAGCATGCTGTATAGTGATAAACGAATTAGAGAACGAAGCGGATAAAATAAACCGGAAATGGCTGCGAATGCTGATGACCACGCCGGTGGAAAATCCTAATGAGCTCCTTGACCGGCTATTGCTTAAAGAAATAGTGGAGATTTTAGAAAATACAATGGACGAATGTGAGGACGTGGCAAATATTTTGGAGACCTTTAGATTAAAGGGCGGGATTTAACGGGATGTCGGTTTTGGGGTTTGTTCTCGTAATAATAGTTCTTGCGCTGCTCTATGATTTTTTGAATGGTGCGAATGACAGTGCGAATGCGATTGCCACGGTAATTGCAACCAAGGCGCTAACACCGCTAAATGCACTGGCTTTGGCGAGCTTTTTTAACGTTGCCGGCGCTTTTGCCTTTACAGAAGTAGCGAAGACCATAGGGAAGGGAATTGTTCCTCCCGGGTCTCTAACAACCAATATTTTTCTCGTGGTTCTTATCAGTGGTTTAATTGGTGCGATAACATGGACTTATATTTGCACCACGCTTGGAATTCCCATAAGTGTTACGCATTCGTTGGTAGGAGCAATTCTCGGCGCGGGAATAGTCGCAGGTGGAATGGGGATAATAAATTGGACGGTGCTTAACAATAAAGTATTTCTTGCCATTGCGCTCGGTCCTTTTGCGGGATTTATAGCGGGGGCGGTTCTTTTTTCGCTCATCAGTTGGCTGCTGTATTTATTTTTTAAAAAGACACCTTCAACAAAGACAGAAGGAATATTTAAAAAGCTACAGATTATTTCAGCCTCTTTTATGGCTTTTAGCCACGGTATGAATGATACGCAGAATGCAATGGGCGTGATTACGGTAGCTTTGCTGATTGGAGGCTTTATTCCCACTTTTTATGTTCCCTGGTGGGTGAAATTAACGTGTGGGTCCGTGATGGCGATGGGCACACTTTTAATGGGCTGGAAAGTAATAAGGACAATGGGGTGGCGATTGACGAAATTGGAGCCGAAGCACGGATTCTCCGCGGAAACGGGCGCGGGTATTGCCGTGGTAGGGATGAGTTTAGCAGGTATGCCGGTAAGCACCACGCACGTAATAGGTTCCGCGGTAATTGGAGGCTCGTTTTTTCAAAGCCTTCAGCGAATAAGATGGTCAGAAGTGGGGAAAATGTTCACTGCATGGGTGATAACCATTCCGATAGCGGCGGCAATTGGAGGAACGGCGTATTGGGTGTTGAGGTTCGTTTTGTGATACTAAATATCGTATTTCTTTAGCTAACCACAAGATTACACAGATTTTCACGAGAGAACAATAATAGGAATCTGGTTTCAGTGTTCCATCGGTGATTTTGTCACCTCTTAACCTCCTTTTCTTGTGTTAATCTCGTGGAATCTCGTGGTTTATTACATTGTTTATACTATCGCTTCTATCAACCTCGCATAAGCCGGCCGTGTAATAAAAATGCCGAAAAGCAGCCCAACGATGGTTACAATCGCGAAACCACGCAGTGTGCCGAGTGCCATGAAAGCAAGCGCAAGCATCGCCACGATGGTAGTCGTAGCAGAAACAAATATTATACCAAATGCAAACGATATTCGTTTACGATACATTCTCGCGGAGGAACGACCACCGGAAAGCACTTCGTCGGTTATTATCACCAATTGGTCCACGCCCGTGCCGATTACCGCTATTATCCCCGCGATACTTGGCAAATCCAACTGCCAGTTTATCACCGTAGCGAAACCCAATATCAGTATTATTTCGCTAAGAAGCGTGAAAAACATCGGCAATACTATCTTCTTCTCTCGGTATCGCAGGAAAACGACAAGCGTAACGGCAATAAGAGCAAGCAACCCTGCAATAAATGCTCCTTCCTTGAATTTCGCTCCTAAATAAGCAGGGACTTCGCCCGAACCTATTATTTCCACATTCACTGGCAAAGCTCCTGCTTTTAAGTGTATTATCAGTTCTTTAGCACTGTTGTACCCCTCATCCCCTGTTCCCGTATTTGCAGTCCACGGATAAATAGGCTCTTTTTTCAAATCTGCACAAGCTTCGGACGCTATCTGCGCACTGTACACTACCTCATCGTCAAGCAGCATTGCAAGCTCGTGGTCCGTTGGATTGTCCGTTGCACCGTATTTTATTGCTGCATCTCTTAACGCAACCGCTCCTTCCTCTTTTAGAGTGAAAGGCGCGCCCCATGATGATTGTTCATCTGTCCTCGTTGGCACTGTTCCCACTCTTTCTATTCCCTCGCTGCCATACATGACGTGAGCAGTGATATTCTCAATCTCTTCTATTCTTTGCCCTTCCTCTATGTCTCCGCCTACGCCTTCCGTCTGCATCCGTATTTCAAACTTACCGGGCTTGCCCACAATGTCCTTTGCAGTTTTGATGTCTATACCTGCCAAGTCTATAATCATGAGGTTATTCCCAACGGCTCTTATGGTAGTGCTCGCTAATCCCAGCATGTTTATTTTCGTCTCTATTATTCGGCGAGTCTCGTCTCTTGTTTCGCGAGTTAAGGCATCCTCAAAGTCATCATCACCATTTGGTTTCTTCGCTATACTACCGTTAATCCCCGTTAACACCTCTGCCAACTGCTCTTTTGTAACGCTCTTTCTTATCTCGTATTTTATCACTCCTTCTTCAGCTTCATATGGAGTCACTTCTGTATCCAGCGCATCGTTGAGAAATGAAACAACTTCCGTCTCGTTAACCGATGCAGGTACATCTATCCTGACCAAAGTGCCTTCTAATTTCAATTGCAGCGAACTCCCGCCCACCAAATCCAAGCCATACCTCAGATTGCCATTTAGCCCGGCATCCGGGGGCGGCGAAGGATAAACATAGATGACAAACAAAGCGGCTATAACGCACAATAACAATGCCATTACCCTTATGTCTCCCAGCAATCCTCTTTCGCTTTTTTTCATTGTAACAGACCTTTATTCCCCCTTATTTCCTCTTTATCTTATCTACATCCATACTTTAAATAACCTTTTATATTATCTATCCTCCACTCACACCCACGGGCATCACGTATATCGGCTTATGCACTTTTGGAAGATTCAAGACCCTTGCGACTTCGTCATCATAAAACGCGCCTATGGCGACGGTAGCCAGACCCAACGCTTCACACTGTAAATATATATTTTGCGATACGTGCCCCACTTCTATATGCACGTATATTACGCCACGGTCCCCATATTTACGAGTCGTTCTTTCATATTCGGCGGCAATCACAAAAGATACCGGGGCATCGGCAATGAACGTCTGGCTTAAACAAGCGACTGCTAACGCATCTCGCAAATCGCCTTCCTTATGCAGCTCTAACTCCGAATAACCTCTCCCGCTACGGCGGTACACGCCGCTGGCATCTATACCCTCCACGCATTCCTCGCCTATTACCATATACAGCTCCAAGGGGTATGTAGCGCCAGCCGAAGGTGCCTTTCCCGCAGACCATATCAATTGTGAAAGTTGTTTCTTTGTTAGCCGGGTTCTTTTGAAAGACCGCCGCGATTTCCTCTTCTCTATCGCTTCTTCTAACGAAACAGCTCCCTTTTTATCCGCTTCTTCTATTTTCAGTCGCATTTCTCACGCTTCCAACCCCGTATTCACATTTCTCACGCGGGTTCCGGGTATGTATTCAACGCTTTAAAATTTCGCACACCGTAAGATATTAAAAGGCATAAAAAACAAATTATTATTTAAATAGATTAAATGATTCGCACATTGCAGAATAGGTATGTGGTTGTAACTGGCGATTTGAAGTCTTCGAGAGGGTTGGAGGACCGAGCGGAAGTTCAAGAAGAATTAAAAAATGCTTTGAGAATGGTCAACAGAAGATTTGAGGAAGAGATACCTGCAAAATTTATGGTTGTCCGCGGGGATAGTTTTCAGGGGATGCTTTCCTCACCAAAATATCTGTTCGACATGTATCATGTATTTTTTGAAAACATCAGTCATCAATTCTACCTGGGAATTGGCGTTGGTGACGTATCTACGAGTTTAAGCGAAAATGTTGGGGAGATAGATGGCGAAGCATTTCATAACGCATCTGACGCATTAGAAAGGGCAAAGAAAGAAAATATATGGATTGTATTCAGAAGTGAGTGGGAAATTGACGAGGTTGTTACGTGTTTATTGAATTTCATGGCAGATGTGATGTGGAATTGGACTAAAAGGCAAAAGGAACTTATCATATATTTCAGGGAGCATGGAGGGGATAGAGAGGCGGTTAGATTGGCGTCTAAGAAGTTTGGTGTTGGCGAAAGAAGCATATATAAAACATTGAGAACAGGGAAATATCATTTATGGCGAGATGCAGAAAAGGCGGTGGCAGATTTATTGAACCGGGAATGGTTCGAATTAGGAATTGAACCGGAAATGGTTGATGGGGGCAGGTGATAGAAATGGATTATACCTTTAAAATCGCTATCGTCGTTTTTGCTTATCTCGTTGTTATTATGGGTGCGTATTTCATTAAATTAATGCTCAGGAGATATGAGGAAGATGTAGAAACCAGCGGCTTAAGAGGTGCGGGTATGGTGATAGGAATAGTTGAAAGGGTCATGGTTTTAACCTTTGTGTTGGTTAATCAATACACGGCAATAACAGTTATTTTTGCCGCTAAATCTATTGCAAGGTTCAATGAATTGAAGGATAGAAAAATGGCTGAGTACTATTTAATCGGAACGCTTGTAAGCATAACCTTTGCATTACTTGTCGGCATCATTGTCGGAGCAATTCTGGGGGAGGGGATATGAAGAAAATATTTCTTTTGAGAAAGAGCCTTTTGGCAGGGATACTCGAAGAGGAAGCAAGGGAGAATTCTTATAACTTGAACTTTGTAATAGATAGATGAGAAAATGGCAACCTTGACGCATGATGCCGAATACCCATGTGCATTTGAATTAAAGCTCCTGGATTGGGAGCGATATAGCCCTAATGAGGATACTGATATAAAGACTGTGCGCTCGGGAGAAGCCTATACCTTATGGGTTAAATATTGCATGGACTTGCGAGTAGGAGACAGTATTCTTTATAAAAGTGCGAAAGAGACCACACTCGTTCTTGAGGACATAAAGCGACTGATCGAAGAGCTTCAGCAATTAGCGGATGGCAGTAAGGATGAAGTGGCATTTGATCCTATTGAGCCGGACTTCGGGCTGGTCATTCGCCATCTGAGCGAAAGCTCCAGTGTATTTGATGTAGATGTATGGATTGACTTTCCTAATCAAGTGAGTCACTTTTATGGAGGATATGGGCCAGGGCTTTATTTCTGGGTGGACGCCTCGGATATTGAACGATTTGCTTCCCAATTAGGGGCAGAATTACATGCAATAGGTGCGTACATCACTGAGAAGGAGGAGCGATGAAAAGCTGGAGTTATCAACACGTTTGTATAACCAGGAAAAGATAATGTAATGGGAGGATATAAGATATGGGGATGTTTGACACCATTTACTTTGATAAAGCATATACGTGCCCAAAATGTCAGGGGAAGATATATTCTACGCAGACAAAGTCATTTGAGAATTTACTGGAGGCTTACCACGTGAAGGATTGTATAGGTCATGCAGAGGAGATGAGGATTATAAAAGAAGAACTATTCTGTGACAATTGTTCAAAGTTCATCGGGAAGAACGTGTATATCATAGTGGGTAGAGGCATACTTCTGGGGATAACAGAGACATCGGAAGAAGCAAAGAAGCTTTTAAATGACTTGAATCCGGAGAAGCTGGTCCTGTGGTATCATGACCTTTATCGGAGATATATTGGCGAGCGAAATGAGAAACGTTCGTACGGCAGGTTTCTGGAAGACCTCAGTGAATGGTATGGAGAGAGGCTGCATGAAAGACCGGAAACCGATTCTGCCTTTGAGCGACTCCGTTTTATCTGGAACTCAAGACATCTTAAAGGGTGCATAAATCCTGTGGAATCAATTGAAAGGTTTATAACTATGAATTTGGAGTGAGAATGATAGAACTCGAGCAGGCAAGAGGTTCCGGATTGATAAAAAGGTTGAGGGAAAGAGGGGAAGAGTTAGAGAGGGGAGAGGCGGTTTCAATGGAGGTAATGGAGCGGGAATTGAAGGAAGAGGAAAATAAAAGATTGGTGGATTTTATAGCGGCGAGGGGAGATAAGAGAAAGGTCTTTTACTATGATGGTTTTTATGGCTCTCTCGTCGCTGATGTTGAATCTGATAGACTGCTGGGCAAGATTGAGGGGATAGACGAGGATATAGTTTATGAGTGCAGAACGGTGAGTGAATGCGAGCAGAAATTCAGAGATGCTGTGTTACGGTACAGAAAGAAATAGTAATATGATAAAATTATAACCTTAAAGGCAATAAATAAAGAGGGGAAGATAAGAACATGGTTTCAGCCACGAGAATAAGTAAAATCGTAGGGGTATCGGAAGAGGAGATAATTAACAAAAGCTTGATCTCGTTTATAGAAAGAGAGATAAGACTTGCAGAAGCGGATATTGCAGACATACGTGAGAGATATAACGTGATATCTAAAGAAGAGCTCTACAAAGCAATAAAATCAAAAAAAATAGCGAGTCATCCTGCATGGGAGGATTACATTGTTTGGAAGAATAAAGAAAGGTATATGGGGGATTTAAATCGTTGGGATAACGCACCTGACCATCCCGAGTTGCATACATTTCCGGAGCATTTCCATAATGGCTCTGACAAAGATGTAAAGGAAAGTGAGCTTAATGAAGACTACGAGGAAGCAATTAGAGATATTCTTGGATTCATCCAAAGGAAATTAGCGGAATATGGCAAGAAAAAATAAGAGATGATTAACATGCTCGCATCCGTATCTATCATAATCTGCACGCACCGAAGCGAGAGGTATGAAGACTTTGTAGAGGCAATAAATAGCCTTCTTTCGCAAAGTTACGATAATTTAGAGATAATCGTAGTGGTTGATGGGAACAAGGAACTATATGAGAAGATTGTAAAAAACATTAAGATTGAAGATGTAAAAATAACATTAAACGAAGCAAACCTGGGTCTTTCAGAGAGCAAGAACAGAGGTATAAAGGAAGCGAAAGGAGACATAATTGCATTCTTCGACGATGATGCGGTTGCGGATAAAAGTTGGATAAAGGAGCTTGTGAGAATGTACGAAGAAAGAGAAGCAATAGCGGCAGGTGGGAAATTGTTGCCAAAATGGGTTTCAAAGAAGCCGAAGTTTTTGCCTGAGGAGTATTACTGGCTGATTGGCGCAACGCATAAGGGGTTCCCGGAAGAAGTAACTGAGGTGAGAAATACGTTTGGGTCTAATTTAAGTTTTAAAGCGGATGTGCTGAAAGCGCTGGGTGGGTTTAGAGGTGAGATGGGTGTGAGAGGGAAAGGGCTTCTGCAAGGTGAAGAGACGGAGTTGTGTGAGAGGATGAGGTTGGGAGAGGTGTTGTTTACAAATTTAAATATGAGGGGGAGAATTTAAAATTAGGGGAATAGAATATGAAAATTTGTATGCTTGCACCGGAATTCTTACCGAACTGGGGAGGCGTTGGAACTTATATTGTTGAACTAATAAAGCATTTACCAGAAGATTTTGAGATAATTGTCATAACTCCAGATAGGGGAGAAGTTGATACACAATCGCTGCATGACAATCTGAAAGTTATAAAAACTAACAAAGCAGGCGATACATTCATGTATAATTTAAAATTCCAGTATTCTTGCCTGAGAAAAGTGCCGGAATTGGTGAAAAAGGAAGAGATTGATGTAATCCATTCTCATACAGCACACATGCCTGACCTTCTCCTGAGTTTTAAAAAGTTTGATATCCCTGTTGTAACTACCGTTCATTCTACAATCAAATTACAAAGGAGGGGGACAAAAATGGCTACCTCTTTTTGGGATGCGGAATTTTCAGAAAAGATGACTTATTTATTATACCCTTTTCTAAGGTTGGCAGAAGAATTCTATTTCTCAAGAGAAAGAGAGTATATTACCGTCTCAAATTGGATGCTGAATTATCTCGAACAGGAATACAATTTAGGTGCTGTCGAGGTTATTTATAACTCCGTTGACACTGATTTCTTTTATAAACGAAAGGATTTTAAATTTGTTAATCCGGAAATGTATAAAAACAGAGAAGTAATTTTATATTGTGGAAGGCTAATAGGTCTTAAAGGTGTAAGTATGTTAATAAAATCGATGAAGGATGTGATAAAAAGGCATGGAAATGCTTTGTTTTTGTTTGCGGGGAGAGGCAACCAAAGCTATTTTGAGAATCTGTTGCGGGAATTGGGAATACCGGGAAAGAACTACGAGTTCTTAGGACACGTGGATTATAATAGACTTGTGGAATATTACAGCGTTTCTGATGCTTTTGTCCTGCCTTCGTTTCATGAGAATTTGCCAACAAGCCTTTTAGAGGCGATGGCATGTGAGGTGCCCTGTATAGCAACTGATGTGGGTGGTGTGCCGGAGGTTATAAAGGATGGAGAGAATGGGTTTATTTTGAATGCGGGCGATGCGAAAGGGTTAGCAGATGCAATTAACAATGTACTTAAAAATCCTGAAGAGTTTAGAAGGATTGGAATAAAAAGCAGAGAGAATATTGTTAAAAATTTTTCTTGGGGCGAAAATGTTAAAGAAATTACAAGATTATATAATGAGGTATCAGTTAAATAAAAGTTATTGTATAAGTAAAAATAAAATATTTATACAAACGAATATACCAAAATAGTCCTCGCATATGGTGGTAAAGCATGAATAAATCCAAAAGATTAAGAGAGATGTTTAATAAAGATGGGGTGATAAGGATAGCGGGAGCGCATGATGGAATTACCGCCAAATTAGTTGAACTGAACGGTTTTGATGGTGTTTGGGCAAGTGGTTTTGAGGTATCAACTTCGTATGCCGTTCCAGATGCCAATATATTAACGATGACGCAGTACTTTCAGGCTGCTTCTGTAATGAATGATGCAGTTTCAATTCCCACTGTTGCGGACTGCGACACAGGCTATGGAAACTCGAATAATGTAATGTATATGGTGAAAAAATATGAATCGGCGGGAATTGCGGCGGTTACAATAGAAGATAAGCGATTTCCAAAGGTCAATAGTTATATCCCAGGACGGTAAGAATTAGCACCTATCGCTGAGTTTGTGGGTAAAATTTTAGCGGCTAAAAACGCACAAGCGTCCGAAGATTTTATGGTTATTGCAAGAGTAGAAGCGCTGATAGCTGGGTGGGGACAGGAAGAAGCACTAAGAAGAGCACACGCATATGCGGAAGCCGGTGCAGATGCGATTCTCATCCATTCCAAATCAAGTACACCTGATGAAATCGTTAATTTTGCGAAGGCGTGGGATTTTTCTGCTCCTTTAGTTATCGTTCCTACGGCATATCCAATGATTGCATAGGCTTTTATAGTCTATCTAGCCAAAATACCCCTTAGCTTCTTCAAGTCGATCTAACGAGTCTATATCTATCCACTCTTTATTCCCTACAAAATAGGGTGCTATTTTCTGTCCTTTCAGTAAAAGCCGCTCTATCGCATTTATGAAATCATACTCTGGAAAAGTATTCTCCCGTGCAAGTTCTTCTACAGTGCTACGGAAGGCTTTTGCCGCGGAACCGATGAATTTAGCAATACCTATAAACTCACCATCGGCTTCGAACTCTGACATGTCTTTACTTATCGCAGTCACTCGCTTTCCTCGAATTTTTACTTTCTCAGAATCCCTGCTTATGCTATGTTTTTTAACGCCGATAACGCACTTAGCAGGGTATTCAATTACTCCTTTCAAAATCTCAGCATCATAAATAATATCAGAATAAGAGAAAATGAAATCATTTCGTATCTCTTTCAAACCGAGCCATGTTGAAGCCAAGATTCCCGCAACCTCGAAGAACGGATTATAAATGCATCTTCCACGCGCACCTACGTGCTCTGAAAGCTTGTCTTCTCCAAAGCCCGTGACTACAATTATGTCCTGTATATTATTTTTTAGCAATACGTCAATATTCCGGGCAATAATGGTTTTGCCACCAATTTCGATGAGGGATTTGGGCATATCTTTGGTGAGTGGGTAAAGACGTGTGGACTTACCAGCAGCTACTATTAAAGCCTGTAAATTCGTATTCAACCATGGATTTTCTTTCAGAAAACGGTCAATAAATTCAGGGTCGTTTGCTTCTTCCGCTGTCAATCTTTTGATTGTTCTATGAGACGTTTTTTTGCCATTGCGGATGCTCTGGACGAGATAATAATAAGCATAGTCTCCATGACCCACTTTTTTTATGAATACCATTCTTAACACCTTACCGAATAGTAGGCGTGCAAACTTATTAACTTTTGTGGTAAAAATGATTCCTCCCTTCTTCTTTCCCCTTTCATATCGCTTTGATTAACTCTTTCCTTTTTCAATTTAAAGGATTTTACTTTATCCCATTCCTCCCGCTTTTTATTTTACTGTGTAGGTTAACGGGGGAGCTGAAACGGAAGTATTGGGGCACCAATTTTGTAGTAAAAGCGTAGTATAAAAGATAACATGTCTGTGATTAAAGGTAAAAAGTAGTAAAATTGTGCGAAACTTTTAAGTACTGATGTATAGTTAACCTGATATCATGAAAGCAATTATCATAGCTGCGGGGATGGGAATACGTTTGAACCCCTTGACGAATGATAACCCCAAATGCATGTTGGAAATCAAAGGAAAAACTATTTTACAGCATCAGTTGGAGGTATTTCATGCAAATGGTATTACGGATATATCCGTTATAAAAGGCTATAAAAAAGAAGCAATAAATTACCCGAGCTTAAAATATTATATTAATGATAATTACAGGAACAACAATATCCTGAACAGTTTGTTTTACGCTGAGAAGGAAATGGATGACGAGTTTATTGCTTCTTATTCAGACATCTTATTTGGTGCCGATGTCGTTAGGAGTGCGATAGAAAGTAGAGGGGATATAGCCATTGTTGTTGATGTAGATTGGAAGGGATATTACGAAGGAAGAACAGAGCACCCGATTAATGAAGCGGAAAATGTTATTTTTGATGCCGATAATAATGTAGTGGAAATAGGGAAGATTGTAAACAAGGAAGAAGATATAAAGGGGGAATTTATCGGAATGCTCAAATGCACTAAAAAGGGAGCAGAGATTTTTAAGGAATATTTCCATAAAGCGATAAATGAGTTTTATGGAAAGCCCTTTATCAGGGCGAAAACATTTGACGCCGCCTACCTTACCGACTTCATTCAGTATCTTGTTAATAATGGTATTCATAAAAAAAGTGGGTCATGGAGACTATGCTTATTATTATCTCGTCCA
>WJOV01000156.1 GCA_009618475.1 Methanosarcinales archaeon
CAGGATAAAGTCAAAAAACAGCAAGATGCCAGCGAAGACCAATAATAGTTCCCCCGTTTCCATTTTTTACTCCCATATTTTAATTCTTATATCCTCTATTTCAACACCATATTCCACATCTATCGTTCCTGTATCGTCTTCAATCCTCAATTTCGTTTTTCCAGGCGTGAGTTCCATTCGTTTTACTTTCCCTTTTACACGCACGGAATGGTCATAATAATACTCCGAGAAGCCTTTCAGCTCCGCAACGGAGATATCCTTGTAGCCATGCTCCACATAAGAACTCAATTTATCTGCATAAATTATACCACCGCCGGCATATATTCCGCTTATCATCAGCCGTTCTCCCGTCTGGAAAGCTCTCGTGCCGCCACTACTGACCTGTATCGTGCCCGAGCCATCATCCATTGTCAGGACGCCCGTATCTCCTGGCTCATAAGTATGGACGTTGCAGGTCTCAACGTTATTGGAAACGGTTACGACAACACCAGAAATCGTCACCTCTTCGCCTATATATGCGTCATCTATACTGGAAATGCGGATTCCTTCAACTCCGGCCGGCATGATTAGTATAACAAGTATAAGCGCCATCAGAACCGCATTTATCGCTTTCATTTCCCCTTTGTTATTTTATAAATAGTTATGTTTATATTATATAAAATATAAAAGGATGGAACTCAAACTATTTGCGGTGCTCGTCATTGTGATTCTCGTCGTAGCCGTATCCATTAGTATAGGCGAAGGAGATAGCGAGGCGATTCCGCCGAATACCGTGGGATTCTTAGGCGGTGGATGGCATCCTGCGCCAGAGTGCATTCAATGTCACGTTTCGCTTCTTTCCGAGGGTGCGTTGCGTGCAAAACTTGGCTCCTGTGAATGTCATCGTGAAACTTATACTTCCGGTGGGAAGATAGACAACGAAAAGATCAGGGAGAATGCACATGGCATTAAGGCATGTATTGATTGTCACATAGGAAGCGGAATAGCAACCAGTGCGGGGGAGGTCCCCTCTGATGAAATCCATCGTCCCCACGTGAGTCTCGATTGCCAGGCATGTCACGGTGAAAGGGAGAGCATAACAATCCCTGAAAAGGGAAATTGCGATTTCTGCCATCTCGGTGACGCTCATTTCGTTCATGGCAACAAAACAGGTGATCTATGCGTGGTTTGTCATGGCTCGTTTGGGCTAAAATATAAAGAGGTGGGGTATCAAATGAAAGAGGGTGTGCCGGTGGAGAAAAAACCGGAAGAGGTGACTTATCCCACTATTTCTAATATATTGAAAGCAGTGATAGAACTTATATTCAAACAGGGGGAAAAGCGATGAAAAAAAGTAATATATTAGCACTGATTATCATTGTAATTTTCATAGGGCTTCTTACGGTTTCGATTATGAGCATAGAAGAAGTGCCAATTATAAAAGTCAACGCGGAGGTTACTGTGACTGATGACCGCGCAACGGTAAAAATTGTCAGCGTGGAACAAGAGGCGGTGAATCCGCTTAAAAGTCCGAGGGGTAGTTCTACCGCGGGTTTCCCGAGCGTGGAAGCAAGGGCGATAATAAACAATGCAAAAGTCAGCTATTGGGCTGCCGAGGATTATCAGGAGGATGGTGCCTACGAGTTCGTAATCGGCTTCCGCAAGGGTGCCACGCCGAACCGTGGCGATATGGTGAAGGTGATAGTGGAGGTGGTGGATGAGGGTGGTCGCGCATTAACAAGGGATATAAGAATTAAAATATGGGAGTAAAAAATGGAAACGGGGGAACTATTATTGGTCTTCGCTGGCATCTTGCTGTTTTTTGACTTTATCCTGTTGTTAAAGGCAAAGGCTAAGCCAGAAGAGAAGAAGAAACTGGAACTCGCATTTTTCGCTTCTTCCATAGCTTGTGTGCTAATAATGGCTTCATATCTCAGGCTCACCCGGGCTTTCCTGAATAATGATTTTTCGTTGATGGAAGTTTACTCGTACAGTTCATCGAGTTTGTCCATCTGGTATAAACTTGGCGACCCCTGGATAGGTAGTAGCGGGTCAATGCTCTTTGTTACTTCCTTCTTTGCACTTGTATATTTTGTGTATCGGTTCAAGGGGTTAGGGAAAGAAGACGTGTTTCGCACAACCACTTACAAAATATTGGACGTCTTCCTTATCTTCTTCCTTCTCGTCACCTTGCTGAAGAGCCCTTTTGAACTGCTGCCTGTGACGCTGCCGGATGGTGCGGGGTTAAATCCACTGTTGCAAACGTTTTGGGTGCTTGTTCACCCGCCCGTGATATTTTTCGGATACGTATTTGTCTTCTTTGCTTTCGCAATGACGCTGGCGGGGATGATAACGGGTGAGCCTGAAAAACAGGAAAGAAAGACTTTAAAACTTTCCCTTTATGCAGCATGGCTGTTTCTGGCGCTTGGAATAGCTCTCGGTGGGTGGTGGTCTTATGAAGTGCTGGGCTGGGGCGGATACTGGGCTTGGGACCCTGTGGAGACGGCTTCTTTATTGCCCTGGCTTGCTCTCACCGCGTACTTTCACCTGCCTGCGCGGAGTAAAGATATGGCAAAAGAACTCACGCTACTGATTACCTTTTCTATGATTATCTTCGCCACCGCGCTGACCCGGGGAGGGTTGTTGGAATCGGTTCATGCCTTTGGAGAATCCTCTGTCGGACCCGTGCTCCTGGGCTTTGCTTTTTGCGTTGTTCTTTACTTCTTCTATCTAACTCGAAAGGCGAATAAACCGCTCTATACTTTTGACATTGACACTTCTTCTCTGTTCTCTATCTCAATCTTCGCCGCTTATTGGTCGCTGATATTTTTGTGGATTATTTGCTTTTTTGGAGATGCCGCACCGATAATCGGTGGCTTTTTCACTGAGAACCCCATGACCACGAATGTGGAATATTATAACAGATGGTGCTATCCTTTCACGCTCCTCTTCGTAGCCGCTTTGATGGGCTGCAACGTCAACGTCGGTCTGAAAATAAAGAAATATGCCGTGTTAATTACCGCGGTAATGGGCATAGGCGTTGTTTTAGCATTGCTCGGCGAACCAACGCCAAATCCACTTGCAAACTTCGGGCTTCCGCTTCTACTTGCAGCGGGAGTTGCTATCGCTTACAATTTCGCGCGGTTACTGCCAAAGAAGAATGCTCCTTCGCGATTATGGGGCAAAACACTCGTGCATCTCGCAATCATCGTCATTCTAATAGGCGTTTTTGTCAGTTCCGCCGCGGAGGAAGAGAGCGAAAACATCTTTGCAAACCCCAACTCCGTTATTGATGCTTTGGGGATGCAAATTGCATTGAATAATTTCACGGTGTATCCCGGCACCGGAAGCGTTTACTACGCCCAGCATTCTTTCGTAGGCCCTGAACGCTCTGCACTAAAAATGGACGTTGCTATCGAAGATGGTGGAAACGTTCACCAAGAATCCCTGTGGATGTATTACTATCCAATCCATGGCGTTGTGTCCGAACCTTCAATCATTTCTACTCCCGCGGGGGACGTGTATGTTTCCATGCACCACACAAACTCCAGTTATAATTCCATGTTTTACGCTCTTATGGGCGAGGCGGTTCAGCCAGAAGATTTTATCATTGTCGTAAAGAGGATACCCTTGATATGGCTTGTTTGGGCTGGTATAGTATTAATGGGAATAGGAATGACAATATTACTATTCGGCGAACTCCTGAGAACTGGTTATAAAAAAGAAAACTTTTAAAGGTGTTTTTCTTTTCCGTAAACGCTTTTCTTTTTCTAAAAGAAAAGGGTTTATCTATGAATGTTTCTCTGGTGGGTGGCAGATATTACAGGTTTCTTCCTTAACGTTTACATCGTGGTCGTCGTGACATGCAACGCACTCGTAGTCGCTGTAATCCGGACTCTCGTAGCCACGATACTCGCCAACTCTGTGTTTGGTGTGTTCGATTAGGGGCGCTGTGACCCCCGTATGGCAACTGGTGCACGAAATCTCAACACCTGTAATCTTTTCCGGCATGACAACGTTGTGTTCCTCGTGACACTCCACACAATATTCGCTCTTTGGAGATGCAGGCGGCTTCTCTTCTATTTCTCCTGCCATTTCCTCGAAAATTTCATCTAAATCCCTTCCCTCCATCATTCCTTCAACCATCCCTTCAGCATGGTGAGTAGCATGCCCCATATACATGAACATTTCCGCGATAGGCCCATGCGGTTTATGGCATTCATGACAATCCACGCCCTTATGCACCGATTCTTCCAGTGAGGTGTAAAAGGGCGCCATTTCATGACAGTTCTTACCGCAGCTCTCCGGCTTGTGCATCTCTTCCTCCATGATAGGCATCATAACTGCCGCACCGCCGAGGACTCCGATGGTAACCACTACGACCAGCGCAATAATGACCTTCTCTCCTATTTCCATTTTTTTACTCCAAACGGATATATTCATCACTATGCAAAATACAGTATATAAAACTTTCGATTTTTTTGCATGCGTCACAGGAAAAATTAGAAAGCTTTATATAGTGAAAATCACCCTTAGTAAAAAGTGATGTTACAGATGAACGTCCTGGGTAAAATACGTGGCTTCGCATTCAATCCTGTAAAAGAATTCGCAACATCTAAGGAAGATACGCTCAGCGATGCCTTCAAGTATTTCGTCCCTTTGCTGGCGATTCTCGCAGCGATTCTCGCAATCGCGGTGACCGCAGCGGTGTTAATGCTGGGATTACCTCCAATCAGTAAATTCGCACCACTGCTCGGTGCCGGGGCTTTTGTGGGCATAATCGCCGTGGGCATAATCGCCGCCATCTACATCGCCGTTTGGCTCCACATCTGGGTGTACCTGCTTGGCGGTAGAAAAGGATTAAAGCAGACTGTAAAAGCGATTACGTATGGTTCAACGCCGTGCCTGATACTGGGCTGGGTTCCCGGACCGAACGTCATCATCGCACCGATATGGTCGCTTCTCCTGGTAATCAGCGGTGTGATGGAACTTCACGAACTATCTCCGGGAATGGCAATCCTCGCGGTAATCCTTGCAATCCTTGCACCTCTGATTATCCTCGGAGCAGTCATCGCCACGGTTGTTCTAATAATGCTCTGATGAAGTAAATAGCTCCTTTATAACCACAAGATTACACATAAGCCCTTTCAGGGCTTGCGGGGACATGGGGCTGAGCCCCATAATTTTCACGGGAAACCTTTACCAAAGAAACAGGTTTTTGATAAAACTTTTTTCTAAAAAGTTTTAGTGTTAATCTCGTGGTTTTTTACCTCAGCTATACAAATACCAATTTATATCCCTTCTCACCTTTAACTTTCTCTACAAGACCGGAAAACCTGAGCCAGTTCAAAAATTTCTTTGCATACGTCTTTTTTGTCAATCCTGACCATTTTTTCCCGTACTCCGATTCCAGAATATTCCCGAGCGACTGCACGGTTATTTCATCCCCCGGCAGCTTATCTATAACCCTTTTATACGTGGACTGCACTAAATATCCAGTAAATTTTGCTTTGCGTTCGTCATCGCTCATAAACGGCGATATTATTATCTTTCCCGCTTCTGTCAACACATAAAAACCTCTACGCGGATGTCCAACAAAACCAAGAGCCTGGCAGCATGCAAGTTCCGGACTCAATCGTCTTTCCTTTGTCTCAAGACTTCTCGACAGAGTATGAATATCTACACCCGAAGGGGATAAAGCGTTCAGTATCCTGAATATTTTATCTGCGCTAGGATAAGGGGCAGGCATAGCCCTCTCTTCTCCTTCAACCTTCTCAGCACTTATAACACCGCCTTTATAATACCCCAACCCAACGAAATCGAGGATGCTTGCAATGGCAGCCCCATAAGTCTTCAAAGTCAGCGGGTTTTTCCATTTCTTATCGTACTGCGAAACTATCTGGCTGCCTATCTCAAAAATCGTCAGTTTTCCTTTTTCATCCAGCCTTTGCCTGATTACCTGGAAATATTCGATTTTCTCAACCTGGTGCCGCAATACCCTTTTAGCCTCTTCTTCTTCATTTCTTATAAGTATCGTATATCTGTCTCCTACTGCGGTAAATCTGAATTTTCTCTCACCTTCAACAAAATCGAGCGATTTCATCGTAGCTATCAAGTTACTAACAGTGGTTGTGCTTGCATCGATAGCTTCGGCTAACCCATGAGCAGAGAACTCGTTCACTTCAGAAACGAGTTGTAAAGGAATTCCTTTTAAGAGTTCATTCGTTTTACCGATACGTAAGTAGGGGAAGCACCCGCTGCTATTTGTCATGCCCCTCTTATCACCTCCTTTTCCATTTATTATTTTTGCTTATATCTTTTTATTTTTATATACTGTGCAATATAGTGAGAAGAGATATTTGATTATTAATTAATGCACCCATGAATTTCGTGACAAAAAATCGAAAATGCCTTATAGAGAAAAGTGTGAACGTCAGAGGTAAGGAGGAATAGCGGATATGGAACTGGAAAGAGAAGAGATACTAAGTGCAATATATCATTGTGTGAAATGCAAGCTGTGCAGTATTTCGAGTTTCCATCCGAACGAGGAATGGTTACCTTTATGCCCAAGCGGGCAATTTTATGGCTATCAGGCGTTCTACGCACCCGGTAGATTGGAAATTTTTAGAGAAATACTGGAGGGTGAGCTATCAGAGCCTACGGAAGGTTTATTGAAAGCGGTCTATGCATGCACGCTATGCGGGGCGTGTTATGAGAAATGCAAGCAGATAACAAGCGTGGGAATAAGTTTGCCGGAACTATTTGAGAAACAGAGAGAAGAGCTGGTAAAGAAAGGGTGGGCTCTTGACGCTCATAAAAACATTGCGGAAAAGATAAAAGAAACGAGAAATGCGTATGGCGAGAAACATAAATATAAATACGAAGCGAAATCGGTCTACGGGGCGGAGGTTCTCTACTATATCGGCTGCACTGCTCGCTACCGGGTGCCGGAAATTGCAGATGCTATGCTGGAAATCTTTGATAAGTTGGGGATAAAATATCAGGTAATGGAAGACGAATGGTGCTGTGGCTCGGTTTTACTCAGAACGGGGCGGGTAGAAGATGCGAAGGCGCTTATGGCGCACAACGTAGAGGAGATAAAAAATAGCGGGGCGAAGACCGTTGTTTTCACCTGCCCTGGCTGTTTAATGACGTTCAAGAAGAATTATCCCGATATGGCAGTCGAACTGGTGCATTCCACGCAGTTCTTAACGCGATTGGGCGATATGAAGGTGAAGAAGCTGGGTATGGAAGTGGCTTATCACGACCCCTGTCATCTGGGTAGGGATTTGGGCATATACGAAGAGCCGAGGGCGCTTTTAAAAGAAGTTGCGGATGTGAAGGAACTGAAAAGGGAAAGGGAGCAAGCGTGGTGCTGCGGCTCCGGAGGCGGAGTGAAGTCGGCTTATGATGATTTCGCACTGTGGAGTGCCGGCGAACGAATAAAAGAAGCAAAGGAGGTGGGTGCCGAAGCGATTGTGAGTGCATGCCCGTTCTGTAAAAGGAATTTGAGGGAAGCGGGAGAAAAAGAGGAAATGAAAGTTTTTGATGTTGTGGAACTTGTGAACAGGAGTCTGGAGGGGTGATGAACATGAATCAAAATTTCTTAAAGTTTGTGCATGCGATAGTAGGCGAAGAGAATGCGACTGACGACAGAGCAATCTGCGCTTCTTATTCGAGAGACCAGCACTGGCACTTTGTTCCTGCGATGAATCCGGCTTATGTCGTGCGACCCGCGAACAAAGAAGAAGTGCGGAAGGTTTTAATGCTTGCAAACGAAGGTAAAATACCGGTGATACCTTACAGCACGGGCATAAACGTACGAGGATTGACAATTCCGGTTCATGAGGGCAGTATTCTGTTAGACCTGTCAAGGATGAACCGCATCGTGGAAATAAATCCAGAGATGAAGACTGCGACCGTAGAGCCGGGCGTGACTTTCGGGATGCTCCTTGAAAAGACGAGGAAATACCAGTTGCGACCTGCATTCCCGGATGCACCGCTTACCGTAAGCGTATTGGCAAATTATTACCTGCGTGGGATATATCAAACTGCGGCGGCGGATGGGCATGACCACACGTTATCGTATGAAATGGTTCTTCCCAACGGGGAGACAATAAAAACAGGCTCACGGTCTCTTTCCGGGATGCCTTATTTCCGATATGGCGTGGGTCCGGACTTCACCGGTGTTTTCTGCGCTCATCCCGGCACGTGCGGCGTGGTGACCGAATTGACGGCAAAGCTTTACAGGTTGTATGATAACCGAAACGTCTATTTCATTGGCTTTGACGACGTGAGCACACCAACGAAATTTATTTACAATTTGATGCACGACGAGTTGGCTGCGAGTATCAGGTTAGTGGACAATCAGAGCTGGTTGAAAGGGATATGCGGCACTTTTGATTATCGCTATGAGGAGCTACCGAAGTTCGTGTTGTGCATGTTGGTGGAAGGGGTGGATGGCATATTCGAGGCGAAGGATAAGTTAGTGGGGGATTATATAAAAGAATCTGGCGGAAAGGTTTTGGAATTCCCGGAGGAGTTCAAAAGGACCTTCGAGGAAGAGAGTTTAGGCGGTGCGGAGAAGAGCTGCATGGTGTTTGGCTTACGGGGCAATTACCATTGCATCGGGCTCTACGGTCCTTTGACGCTGGCTGCGAAATATTATGAACTGCACGAAAAGACGGCGTTGGAAGTTGGAATACCAACTGACCACGTTCATTTCTATCTCGACCCGATATACAGTTTTCACGGGCAGCTCTGTTACGTTGAGCTTGATATATTTTACGATGGCAGCGACCTGCGATTCGGGGAGAAGCTGCGGAATTATAATGAGAAACAATTCAAGAGGTTGCTTGACCTGGGCATTTATGGCTGGTTCAGACCTTATGCCGGGATAATAGAGCCGACGGTAGCACGAATAGGGTATCTTGCTGAGGTCTGGAAGAAGTTCCTCAAGGTTTTAGACCCGAATGCGATTATGAACCGCGGGAAACTATTCTAACAAACCTTTTCTTAGAAAGAACCTCATCTTTTTTTCTTTTCCGTAAACGCTTTTCTTTTTCTAAAAGAAAAGGGTTTATTTATGAGCGAGCTGCGGCTAAAGATAAGAAAGGCAATAGAGACGGATTTGTCCGACATTGTAAACGTATGGAAGAGGAACATAAAAACGATAAACACAGCTTCAGATATTGCTGATTTGTTCCATTCTTTCGAGAAATATTTCTTTGTCGCTGTTTATACTGATACTGCGGACACGAAGCGGTTTGAGGACAAGGGCAAGGAAAAGGTCATTGGTTTCGTGGGTGGCACCATAAGAAGTGGGCAGGGGCATATATCGGGTATTGCCGTGGATAAAGAATACAGGATGAAGGGAGTGGGGAAGTTGTTATTAAAGGTTGTGAGTGCGGAATTTCTCGCAGATGGTCTCGATATAGTTACGCTGGAGGCAAGGAAAAGCGATACGGGTGCAATAAGATTTTACGAAAAACAGGGCTATAAACGGTTATATATCGCAAAAAAATATTATGCGGATGGTGAGGATGCAATAGTGCATGAGAAGAAGATTTGAGTTTTGCTATTTGTACAACTGATGTAAAAAACCACGAGATTTCACAAGAAACCTTTTCTTAGAAAGAAAAGCTTTACCAACAACTTTTTTACCTTCGGTAAAAACCTTGACTAAAAACATCATATTTGTTTTTCTTTTAGCACAGGTTTTCTTTTTGTAAAAAAGAAAAAGTGTTGTGTAATCTTGTGGTTACAACTCCTGCTCCTGCTCCAACGCACCCACCGGGCAGATATTCACACATGCTTTACAGCTATTGCATTCATCATCCTTCATCTCTATCCACATTCCTATCAAACCTATTGCCTCCGTTGGACAGACCGTAACGCATGCACCACAATATCCACACCTGTATCTATCTATTTTTATCATCTTACTCCTTGAATATCTGCCCCTCAAACGTGCTGACCTCGGTATCTTTCTCCAGCCATGCATCCTGTGACAAGCCTGCTTTCCAGCACGTCTGGCATAGAAACTCCTCCGACGACCAGTTATTCTCGGTAGCAACTTGAGGAAGCAAAAGCCCTTGATATATCCCCCTCTTTACGATTAATCCATGCCTGCCTATTTCTATTTGCCCCGGCAAGTCCTTTGGCTTCGCTTTTAACTCCTGTGGCATCGTGAGTATCGTGATCTCAATAGTTATATCCGCGAACTCCGCTTTTGTTACCGGCGGAAACCTGGGGTCGCTAACCGCCGCGGATATCGCGGCATCCATAATCGCATCGTTCAGCGTAAATACCGGATATGGATAGCCAATACAGCCACGTAGATTGTCGTATTTATTCAACGTGACAAAGACGCCCCTTTTTTCCTCGAAGCGCGAAGGTAAGTCATCAGGCGCTTTTAGCCTCGTGTTATCTCTCAAATATTTCTCTATTGCCGCGCGTGCAAGCTGTAACCCCTCTTTTCCTTCTTCTTCCGTTAGCATTGACATGGCTTGCTTATTCTCCATTATCAATTCCAGTTTGATGCGGGGAGCAGGATTCGAACCTGCGAACCCCTTCGGGAGCAGATCTTGAGTCTGCCACCTTTGTCCTCTCGGTAACCCCCGCTATATCATTTTTAAAATTTCCGAAATAAATAAATAAATAAATAAATAAATAATTACACAATCATCGTAGCTGCCGAAGCTATATGTGAGAACCTCTCCACCGCTTCTCTTGCCACCGGTCCCCTTATCTCCGAACCCGTTGGCGAGCCTTTATCATCCACGATAACCGCGGCATTATCCTCAAACTTCACTCGCATCCCTGAAACTCGCCGGAATTCCTTACGCTGCCTCACTATCACCGCCTTCACTACCTGCTTCTTTATTTCCGGTCTTCCTTTTTTCACCGTTACAATCACCATATCCCCGACTCCCGCTTTTGGATACCTGTTCTTTACACCCCGGTATCCTTTCACTGCTATTATCTGCAATATCTTCGCACCGGTATTATCCACGCAGTCTAAACGTGCACCGGTTGGCAACGCCTTCGTCACCTTCGCTTTCACACCCCTCATTTCTTCTCCACCACCACAAAGCTTTTCGTCTTACTCAGCGGTCTGCATTCCGCTATCTTCACCACGTCCCCCACTTTTGCATCTATACAGGGTGGATTATGCGCGTGTATCTTTGACCGCCTCTTCTCGTACCGCTCGTATTTCCTTATTTTCTTCAGGTAAGACCTCAAAACAACGACCGTCTTCGGCGCTTTATCGCTTACCACCACTCCTTCTATAATTTGTCCCCTCGCCGACAACCTACCATGAAAAGGGCAATTGACATCTTCACATTCCTTCTCCGGCATCCTGACGTCTATTCCTATATCTCTCATCTCGTAATTACCCACTATTCTATGAACTTATAAATAAATCATAAACAATATTTAAGATTTTTACTTCTTTATCCGGTCCTCAGGTCTTGAAACAAGCATATCGCCTTTTACTCTCACTCGCACTTCTCCGTTCAACTCAAAAACGAATATATTCCCTGTCTTTGGTATCTTCTTCTCTTCCCCCCGCTCATTCTCTATAACAAGCATATTCCTCGTCTCGTCCACTACGATTCCACACAGCCCCTTCACATCGCTATTACTGCTATCTTCCACTTCTGTTCTCAATCCCATCAGCTCATGTCGTAATATATTGTGTGGCTCTGCCCCACGACCCCGCAAGCCCTGTAAGGGCTTACTCGGTGTTATCTTCATTGTATCCGTTTAGCTCTAATCTAAAAAATCTCGTGGTTTCTTTTTTGGATTTGCTACCCTAACTAATCTATATCCATATATCCCATCTCACGCAGCGCTTTCTTTACCAGTTCCTTTTGGTCACCCTGTAATTCAACGCATCCACCTTTTACCGTGCCACCACATGCACATTTTCCCTTCAATTCTTTTGAAAGCCCCCTCAAGTCCACTTCCTTCTCATTTATTCCTTTTATCACCGTAATAATTTTCCCAAACCTTCTCCTCACCGTTGACACCTTTACCATCTGCTGCTCCTTTGCTATCTCCTTGCAAATGCATAAGTCTTTTGGCAATCCACATTTAGGGCAAACTTCCGTGCTCATTTCTCCTTTTCCCTTCCCTTTTCTCCTTCGGCTGTTTTTATCCTCGCTATTGCCCTTCTTAGCTCACCTACTCTACCCGGATTCTCCGGAGCTCCACCAGTGGCTATTATCCCACGCTCACGCATCAAATCGGTCATCAAACTCTCCAATTCCTCCCTCCTCTCTTTTTCACTCATCTTTCTTATTTCTTCCATTCTAAATATGCTCATTCTTTCTTTTCCTTTCCTTCTTCCTCCTTTCCCTCTTCTTCCTTTACGTTCTCATTTATTGCTAATATGCGAAAAGCATCAGGTCTCTTAGCATCTGGTTTTACTATCCACACCCGCACACCTATAACTCCGGATTTAGTCTTCGCTATTGCATATCCACGGTCCACTATTTCCTCTGCTACCTCGCCACAATGCTTTATATAACCGTCAATCATCTTCTCCATTCGACCTCGAGGTCCTTTGAGCTTTCCCGACATGATAATCTCGCACCCTAACGCCCCTTTATCCATTATTCGTTGCAGCGTTGACCTGCCTGCCCTTCTGAAATGCCAGCCCCGCTCTATAAGCTTTGGCAAGTCTATTCGCCATCAACGGCGCACTCAGGTCTGGCACCGCTATGGGTTGCACGTCTATCTGCGGGTTATCCAGCTCTTGTCTCCTGTTTACGTCGTCGGTTAGCGTTTTTATCCTCCGCCCATCTTTTCCTATTATCATCCCCGGCTTCTCGACGTTCACCGTTATCTGCGTGCCCATCGGCGTCCTTTTTATCTCCATTCCTCCATAGCCCGCTCTTTCTAACTCTTTACTGAAATATTCGTTCATTCTTACTTTCTTTATCCCTTCAGCCACAAATATCTTCTCTATCACTTACTTTCTTCTCCTAACTCCCTTCTTCTCTTAACACTATTTCAACAGTAACCGTATCCGTATTCTTGGGTGTAGCACGACCAAAAGCTCTTGGCATTGTCCCTTTTAACGTTCGTCCTTTCTTCGTCGCTACATGCCATATTCTCGTTTCTTCCGGGTCCAGCCCTTTATATTCTGCATTGCCTTTCGCATCTCTTATCAATTTCAATATCTCCGCGCACGTCTTCACCGGGTATCTCCCGGCATACCACTTCTCCAGCCCCTTTCGATGCGCAAGTTTCTTTTTATGCCGTTTGAAAGGAATAGCCACGCGTTTTTCCAGCACTGCTTCCAGGTATGCCTCTGCATCCGCCACTTTCTTTCCTTTTATCGCCCTGCACACCTCGAACGCATGTTTGGGAGATATGTGGAGTTCATAAACCATAGCCTTCGCAGTCGTTTCCGGATCGATTTTGGTTTCTGTTTCCGTATCCATGCAAAATTTTACCCTGCCCATCTTCCTTCTCTTCTCTTTACTTACTTACTTCAGTGGCACGTATTTTGAAGACCTCGTAGCTCCCACTCCCGCGGCTCCGTGCAATACTTTTTTACGTGTCAATGCAAACTCGCCCAAATAATGCCCTATCATCTCCGTTTTTATCTCCACGTATTCGAAGCTTTTCCCACTGTGTATCCCTATCTTCTTCCCCACCATCTCCGGCAGCACGATGGCATCCCGTAAATGTGTTTTAACGCTTTCCTTATCCGATTTAAGTTCCTCCAGCAGTTTCTCCTCGTTCTCTCTCAACTTCCTCTTCAATTTCCTTCGCTGCCTCGCACCCATTAATTCCGCTTAAGGTG